>CAYGPA010000049.1:0-17525 GCA_964351535.1 uncultured Planctomycetaceae bacterium | reverse complement strand
GCACGAACGCGCGCAACCTGAACCTGAACCGCGACTTCGCCAAGCTCGACACGGCCGGCGTGCGCGCGGTCGTGTACGTGCTGCGCGACTGGCAGCCGGACCTCTACCTCGACGTGCACGTCACCGACGGCGCCGACTACCAGTACGACGTGACGCTGGGCTGGAACGGACGGCACGGGCATTCGCCCGCGATCGCGGCGTGGCTGGACGACGTCTATCGGCCGACGGTGTACCGCGACCTGCAGCAGTGGGGCCACGTCCCGGGGCCGCTGATCTTCGCGCGCGACCCGCTCGACCTCGAGGCGGGCGTCGTGGACTGGACCGCGCCGCCGCGCTTCTCGAACGGGTACGGCGACCTGTGCCACGTCCCGACCGTGCTGGTCGAGAGCCACTCCCTGAAGCCCTACGACCGGCGCGTGCTCGGGACGTACGTGCTGCTCGAGAGTTCGCTGCGCCTGCTCGCGGCCGAACGCGCGGTGCTGCGCAAGGCCGTGGCCGCCGACCAGCAGCGTCGGCCGGACGAGATCGTCCTCACGTGGGGGCGCTCGACCGAAGAGCCGCCCACGATGGAGTTCCTCGGCGTCGCGCACGAGGTGGTCGAGTCGACGCTGACGGGCGCGCGCTACCCGCGCTGGCTCGGCGAGCCCGTGACGCTCACGGTGCCGGTCCTGCGTAGCGATCGTCCCGACGTGACGGTCTCGCGCGCGTCGGCCTACTGGATTCCGCCGACGTATCCGGACGTGATCGAGCGCCTGGGCTGGCACGGCATCCGCATGACGCGGCTGGACGAGCCCCGCGGCGTCGCCGTCGAGCTGGACCGCGTCACCGAGCACGAGCTCGACACCGCGCCGTTCGAGGGCCGCGTCCGCGTCACGGCGAGCTTCGCGCGGGAGAGGCGGACCGTGCGCTATCCCGCGGGCTCGGTGCGCGTCTCGACCGATCAGCCGCTCGGGGAGCTCGCAGCCGCGCTGCTCGATCCGAATGCCCCGGACTCCTTCTTCCAGTGGGGCTTCTTCCACTCGATCCTGCAGCGCACCGAATACATGGAGCCCTACGTCATGGAGCCGCTGGCCGAGCGCATGCTCGCCGCCGATCCCTCGCTGCGTGCGGCCTACGAGGCCCGCGCCGCCGAGGACGCGGAGTTCGCCGAGGACCCGCGCGCGCGCCTGGAGTGGTTCTATCGACGCACGCCGTACGTCGACCAGCAGTACGGAGTCCTGCCCGTGGCGCGCGAGGCGCCGTGACTCCGCCGTCCGATCCGCCCGCGAGGAGTTCCCCGTGCTTCGAATCGTCTTGATCGCCCTCTGCGCCCTGCCGGCCCCGTTCGGATCGGGCGCACCCTCGCCCGCACTCGTACCCGCCGCGAGCGTCGTCGAGGTCGACGCGCTGAAGGAGGGCCGCGAGTGCACGCGCCTCTTCTATGCGGAGGACGGCGCCGCGCTGTGGCCGCGCTTCTCCGAGGCCGTGCGCGCCGTCTTCGGGGACGCGAGCAAGCTCCCCGCGTTCCGCGCCCAGCTCGACGAGCAGCTCGGCGCCGAACGGGAGGTGCTGCGCGAGGACGTCCTGCCGCAGGGCGAGCTCCTCCTGTACCGCCGCAAGGCGCGCTTCGAGAAGTACGAGGAGCCCATCCTGGTGCTGTGGTCGTTCGATTCCGACGGCCTCGTCCAGGGCTTCCAGATCACACCCGAGACGGTTCGCCCGGCGGAATCGGAATACCTCGAGTACGAGACGAAGACGCCGCTGCGGCTGCCCTTCGCTCCGGGCGACGAGTGGTTCGTCTTCTGGGGCGGTCGCGAGGTCGCGCAGAACTACCACGCCGCCTACGTCGACCAGCGCTTCGCCTACGACCTGCTGGCCATGCGCGACGGCGCCACGCACGCGGGCGAAGGCAAGCGCAACGAGGACTACTACTGCTTCGACCGCGAGCTGTTCGCCCCGGGGCCCGGCGTCGTCGCGCAAGTCGAGAACGGCGTCGCCGACAACGTCCCGGGCGAGATGAACGCGAACCAGGCCCTCGGCAACTTCGTCGTCATCGACCACGAGAACGGCGAGTACTCGTTCCTCGCGCACTTCAAGCAGGGCAGCGTCGCCGTGAAGGCGGGCCAGAGGGTGCAGGCCGGCGACTACCTCGGTCGCTCCGGCAACAGCGGGAACTCGAGCGAGCCCCACCTGCACTACCACCTGCAGGACGCACCCGAGTTCCAGCAGGGCGGGCGCGGCATGCCGAGCTTCTTCCTCGACTACGTCGCGGACGGCGAGCCCGTCGAGCGCGGCGAGCCCGTGCGCGGCCAGGTGCTGCGCGTCTCGAGCGCCGCGGACGTGCAAGCTCGCTGAGCCGGAGCCGACGGGGTGGCGACGGCCCGGGGTGCGCGCGCGGTCTCGCGCGCCGGCCCCGAGGCCCGTCTGGGGGCCCCTCCTCCGGGGGGGCGGGGCCCGGTCGGCCGTGCGGTCTGGACGGATCCGGAGCCATGTGGGCTAATCGGGAGATCACATCCCGAGTCCGGGCCATGGTGGGGCCCGCTGATCACCTTAGGAGGTAACCCATGCGACAGCCTCTCCTCGTTGGAGTCGCTCTTTCCGTATTCGCCGGCGCGGCATCCGCGCAGGTCGTCGCCAGCGACGATTTCAGCTACACCGGAGCCCTGACCTCGAACGGCTGGATCGCGCACAGCGGCGCGGGCGCCAAGGTCGTCATGGCGGACGGCAGCGTTGCGACCCTCGACCAGAGCGGCGGCTCCGGCGAGGACGTCAACATTCCGTTCGCCCCCTTCGGAGCCACGGACACGATCTACGCGTCCTTCGACCTCGTGCTGCCCTCGGGCAACCCGGTCAATCCGGACGGCAGCGGCCTCTACTTCGCGCACTTCAAGGACTCGGGCTTCGGGTTCCGGGCGCGAACCGGGGTCCTCAGCCCGGCCGGCGGCGGCGACTACGTCCTCGCCGTGAACGGTGACAACTCGGACCTGGGTTCCGGGGCCTCCTGGCCGACCGACCTGTCGTTCGACACCTCGTACAAGGTCGTCATCTCCTGGAACGCCGGTACCGGCGAAGGCCGCCTGTGGGTCGACCCGACGGCGATGGGCGACGCCAGCGTCGCGCACGTCGGCGCTGCCACGGGCGACTTGATCGAGAGCTTCGCGCTGCGCCAGTCGAACGACTACACGGGCTTCATGCAGGTCGACAACGTCATCGTGGGAAGCTCCTTCGACGACGTCCTGCCTCCGCCGCCGGTGGTTCCGACCGTCAGCGAGTGGGGCCTGATCGTCATGGGCCTCCTGTTCCTCATCGGCGGAGCCCTCGTGCTGCGCCGCATGAGCGTGCAGGTCGTGCCGCAGACCGCTTCGGTCTGAGTCCGAGGCGGAGTCGCCGACTCCGAGCTCACGTGCGAGGTCGCCATCCCGACGCGGGCGGCGACCTCGCTCTCGTTGGAGTATGTTGCCGGCGCAGGAGAGTCGACTTGTCGGGACGCAAGAAGAAGCAGCGGGGCAAAGCCGAGTCGCATCCGGACGCCGCGGCCGCGGCTCCTCGGTCGAGCGAGGCCGCCGTCGGAGCGCCGGAGTCGAGCTCGGCCTCCTGGTTCACGTCGCGCGCGCTCGTGCTGCGCTACTTCGCCGTGTTCGGCCTCTGCGTGGTGCTCTTCTACGCCGTGACGGCCATGCCCTGGTTCCGGGCGGAGTTCTTCCCCGCCTACCTCGAGTTGAACGCGACGCTCTCCGCGACCCTCCTGAGCTGGCTCGGAGAGGCCGCGACGGCGAAGCAGTTCACGGTCACCGGCGCCCGCTTCAGCCTCGAGGTGCAGCGCGGCTGCGACGCGATCGAGCCGTCTGCGCTCTACGCGGCCGCGGTGGCCGCCATGCCGGCCCCGTTCCGGCACAAGCTCCTGGGCCTCGGGCTGGGCGTGCCGACGCTGCTGCTCACGAACCTGATCCGGATCCTCAGCCTGTACTACACGGGCGCCTTCTTCCCCGACGCCTTCGAGGTCGTGCACGTCGACGTGTGGCAGCCGCTCTTCATCCTGCTGGCCCTGACCCTGTGGATCGTCTGGATCCTGTGGTCCCTGAAGGCGCGCACGAAGGAGGCCGCGTGAGCCCCGCGCGTCGGGTCGTCGGGTTCGCGCTGCGTGCGGCCGCGATCTACGCCGTGGCGCTCCTCCTCTGGGCCGCCGTCGGGACACCGTTCCGCGTCGCCTTCGAGGGGTTCAGCGAGTTCGCGCTGGGAGTCGTCTCGACGCGCGTCGACGTCGAGTACCTGCCCCTGGACGAACCCGCCGGCGACTTCGACACGCGCCTCGCCGTCGCGAATCGCGCCGCCGGCGTGCGCCGCTCGACGCCGGTCAGCGTGCGCCAGCTCGCGTACATCCCGCTGTGCGCGGTCCTGGCCCTGGTCCTCGCCACGCCCGTCTCGTGGTCGCGCCGCAGGCGCGCCGCGTGGATCTCCGCCGTGCTGGTGCTCGTCTTCGCGGTCGGTCGCGTCGGGCTCAAGGTGCTGTACGAGGCCAGCGACGAAGGCCTCGGCCTGATCACGCTGTCGCCGGGCGTGCGGTCCGTGCTCGAGAACGTCGTGCACGCGGTGTTCCACTCGGTAGTCGCGAGCGTCGCGATCCCCGTCGTGGTCTGGGCCTTCGTGACGTTCCGGGCCGGCGACCTCCGGCGGCTGCTCCACGGAACTCCGTCCGAGCAGGCCGCGGCCTGACACGCTTCAGGGTTCGCGCGTCGGCGCCAGGACGAGGTGGATCAGGTAGGCGACGAGCGGCGTGCAAACGGCCGTCCCCACGAGGTCCACGGTCGTGAGCGGGCCCCAGATGGCCCGGATCGCCAGGACTCCCACGGTCGCCACGCCGGCCGTCAGGGCCAGAACACGCGCGAAGAGCCGCGGAACGAACACGGGCGGACTTCCGTAGGAGGACTTCATGGCGGCGCGCGCGGGCAGGGGATCGGTCCGCACGCTTCAGGATAGCCGGACCTCGCGCGGTTTGCGGCGCCGCAATCCCCGCCGAAAAGCCTGGAGTGTGCGAATCCGATTCCCTAGACCGGAAGTCGTGGGCGGCGCGCGGGCAACCTCGCGCTCCGCGCGCGCCCGCGCCAAGCCCGCGCCAAGAGAGGTCCGCCTTGTCTGCACGCACTCGCAACGCCCTGCTCGCGCTCCTCGTGCTGCTCTTCGTCGTCGCCTTCGGGCTCCACGGCTGCTCGAGCGGAGGAGGCGGCGGCGGTCCGGCCACGGGCGGTGCGCCCACGCTCCTGTGGGACGGCGGCAACTGGGATCAGGACGTCTGGGGCTGAGGCCCGAACGGGCTGAACGCTCCTGCGTCCGAACCAAGATGGAAACCCCATGAGACTCGCCCGCATCGCCCTCCCCGTCGGAGGGCTCGTCGCGCTCGCCACCTGGACCACGCTGGACGCCGCCGCGCCCGCGGCCCAGGGCAGCTTGATCACGTTCCAGGCCGGCGGCGTCGCGCGCGCCCAGGACGTGAACGACAACTTCGCGTTCGTGCTGAACGAGATCGCCGCCGTGCAGGCCTCGATCGCGAACCTCGACCTGCAGGGCACGCTGCAGATGCAGCCCACGGGCACCGACGGCGACCAGTCGATCTTCTTCGCCGACGGCGGCAGCCCGACGGCGAACTACCTGCGCTGGGAGGACAGCGTCTCGCTCGCCTGCACGCCGCTGGGCACGATCGGCGCCGGCTTCGTGCTGAACATCGCCAACAACACCGACGCCGCGTGGATGTTCCGCAACGGCCCCGACATCGAGTTCGTCGTCGACGAGATGGGCGCCGTCTCGATCGACCAGACGCTGACCTCCAACGGCAGCTGCGACCTCGCGGAGACCTTCGTCGGTCCCGCCGGCGTCGAGCTCCCGCCCGGCACCGTCGTCGTCCTCGACCCGCAGGTGCCCGAGGGCATCCTGCCGGCCACGCGCGAGCGCGATCCGACCGTGGTCGGCGTCGTCACGACGACCCCGGGCGTGCTGCTGAACGGTCCGACCTCCGCCGCCCTCCCGTGGGCGCGCGAGCTCGCCGACCTGCAGCGCCGCTCCGCCGAGACCGGTACGACCGATCCGCAGCGCGCCGCCGCGCTCGAGGAGCTCCTCGACGCCTTCCCGCGCGGCGACGTCGCCGTGGCCCTCGTCGGCCGCGTCTCCGTGCGCGTCGACACGACCCGCGGACCGATCCGCGCCGGCGACGTCCTGACGACCAGCACGACCCCCGGCCAGGCCGTGCGCCTCGACGGCGCGGGCCCCGGCTTCGCGACGGCCCTGGCCGACTGCGACGGCGGCTGCGACGAGGTCCTCGCCCTGCTGCGCCCGTCGTCGAACGCCACGCCCGCGACGATCCAGGGCACGGCCCTCGCCACCGCGCGCGCCACGACCCACCTCGTCCGCGACCCACGGCTGCGCCCCGACTCCGCGCCGCACGTCACCTTCCACGCCGACCCCGGCGCGCACCACTGGATCTCCGCCCGGGGCGCAGGCTGGTTCGAGCTCACGCTCGCCACGGCACCGGCGACCGACGTCCCGTTCTCCTGGACCGCGCGCTGAAGGGCGCCCTCGCCCGAGAAGACCGGCGAACCCGAGGGCCCTGACCCCGAGCCGCGCGCGCGGCAGGTGGACTATCCTGGGGGAGTGTGCGGCGGCCGCCGCTGAACGCGAGGGAACCGAGCGAACGACCATGGAGCCAGAGCGGACCGAGGCGGCTGGGTGGGAGCGCGCGCGCGAGCTGTTCCTCGAGCTGGTCGAAGCCGAAGCGCCTGCGCGGGAGCGGCGTCTCGCCGAGCTCGAGCCGTCGGATCCCGAATTGTGCGCGACGGTGCGCGAGCTCCTGGCGAACGACGTGGGCGACGAGCCGTCCGCGGCGGATTCCGAGCAGGTGTTCGGGCCCTATCGAACCATCGAGCGCATCGCGACCGGAGGCATGGGGGAGGTCTACCGCGCGCGGCGCTCCGACGGTGAGTTCGAGCGCGAGGTCGCCATCAAGCGCCTGCGGCCGGGGGCCGCGAGCGAGGAGCTCCTGCAGCGCTTCACGCGCGAACGCCGGACGCTGGCTCAGCTCGACCATCCCTACATCGCCAGGCTGATCGACGGCGGTACGACCGCGGGCGGCCAGCCGTACCTGGTGCTCGAGTACGTCCAGGGCCGACACATCGACGAGTACTGCCGCGCGGAAGGGCTCGCGCCCCGCGCTCGGCTCGAGCTCTTCCGCAAGGTCCTGGACGCCGTGCAGTACGCGCACGAGCGGGGCGTGATCCACCGCGACCTGAAGCCCAGCAACATCCTCGTGCGCGACGACGGAGGACCTCGGCTGCTGGACTTCGGCATCGCGCGCAGCTCCGCCGACGACGCGGCCGCGCTGACCGGCACCGGGCAGCGCCTGTTCACGCCGCAGTACGCCAGCCCCGAGCAGGTCCGCGGCGAGACGGCGACGGAGGCGAGCGACGTGTTCGCGCTGGGGGTGATCCTCTACGAGCTCCTGACCGACGCGAGCCCCTGGGGAGCGGCGCGCGGACTGCACGAGTTCGAGCAACGCATCCTGGCCGGAGACCCGCCCGCGCCGAGCCGGCGCCGGAAGGGGAAGCCGGACAAGTACCTGCGCGGCGACCTCGACGTGATCGTCCTGCGCTGCCTCGCGGTGCGCCGTGACGAGCGCTTCGAGAGCGTCGGTGCGCTGGCCGCGGAGCTCGACCGGTTCCTCGCCGGGTTCCCGATCGAGACGCGTGCGACGCGCCCGTGGGTGCGGATGGCGCGCGCCGCGCGCCGCAACCCGTGGGCCGCGGCCGCGTGGTTCGCGCTGTTCACCACGGCCGTGGGGTTCGGCTTCGCCTGGCGCGCGGAGCGCACGGCGGACGGGCGCACGCGCGAGCTGGCCGAATCCCTCACCGGAACCCTCGAGCACGCTCGCGGCCTGGCGGAGGACGGCCGCAATCCGGAGGCCCTGGAGGAGCTCCGCTCGATCCTGAGCCAGCTCGACAAGCTCCCCGTGGAGGACGAGGGGCTGCGGTTCGAGACGCTGGCCGAGTTCGCCCAGCAGCTCCTGCGCGTCGGCGAACGAGAGGAAGCGCTCGCCGTCGCCCGCGAGGGGCTCGCGTCGCTGCCGGACGACGAAGGGAGCTTCGTCCGCCCGCGCGCGATCTTCCTGATCTGCACGATGAGCGCCCACGGCGCGCTCGGCAACGACGAGGAAACGGCGCAGGCCGCCGACCGCGCCTACCGGTACGCGGTCCGGTGGCTCCCGCCCGGCGACCAGGTGCGCCTCGAGGCCACGTCGGCCCTGGCCATGGGCGGCGCGTGGCTGACGCTCGACGAACGCATCGAGCTGCTGACGTCCGCCGTCGCCGAGGCGCGCGAGCACGCGCCCCCGCGGTCGGGCATCCTCGGCAGCCTGCTGCTCCTGCGCGGCGCGATGCTGCAGCAGCGAGGCTCGCTCGAAGAGGCGCTGGCCTGCGTCGACGAGTCGCTCGAGATCGACCGCTGGCACCACGGCGAGCGCCACGACGACGTCGCCCTCTCCCGCAAGGTGCGCGGCGACATCCTGAAGCAGATGCACCGCCTTCCCGAGGCGCGCACCGAGTTCGAAGCCGCCCTACCGATCTTCCTGTCCGGGGAACAGCCCGAGATGATCGCCGGATCGCTGCGTCAGCTCGGCGAGATCAAGGCCCTGCAGGGGGAATACGCCGAGGCCTTGGAAGACCTCGACACGGCCTACGGCATGTTCGTCGACCTGGCCGGCTCGGACAGCGAGGTGTGCCGCAACCTGCAATCGTTCATCGACGACGTCGAAGCCCGCCTGGAGCGGGAGCCGCGGGAGTGAGGCGGCCTTCGACCGCGTCACGAACCGCGCGCGCCCGGACTCTTCGCTAACGCGGCCGCACGACCTCGAAGTTCGGCAGCTCCTCCAGCGGTCGCAGCGGTGACGGGCGCTCGCGGGCCAGGGACTCCGCGTCGCGTTTGAAGTTGCCGAGGCCTTCGCGCAGGGCTTCGCGGCGGTTGGCGTCGCGGTCGGGGATGCCGTCGAGGTCGAAGCCGAAGCGGCGGACGACGAGGAGGGCGACGAGGGTGCCGGTGCTCGTGTGGACGGGCAGGTGGACGTCGTGGCCGGCGAGCCAGTGGAAGGCGGGGCTGCGCGTGGTGACGTGGGCGAAGAGGCGGCCGCGTGCGTCGATGCGGTAGAGGGTCCAGAGGTCGTACTCGGAGCTGCCGAACGGGAACGGGAGGTCGCGTTCGAAGCTCGTCAGCACCGCGGCGAACGGCAGGCCCGTCGGATCCTCGCCGCGCAGGTGGAGGCGCGGCTCGATGCGTTCGTAGTCGCGGCCGACGTGGTCCTCGTAGCGCCACAGCTCGTTCGCCGTTCGCAGCAGCGTCGCGGCGTCGGCGTGGATCAGCGTGGCGGCCTGGAAGGCCTGGTGGGAGCCCTCGAGCTCGGTCCACGGCGCGCGCCGCTCCGTGCGCAGGTCCCAGGCCGCGCCCATCCAGAAGCCGTCGTCCTTGCGGTCGTCGCCGGGGTTCCAGTCGTCGTCCCGGAACGCGCCGTCGCGCAGCAGCTCCTCGATCGGACCGCGCACGTCCGCGAGGTCCGGGCGCGCGTCGAGGAAGGCGCGCAGGCGCCGGTCGCGTTCGCGCGGCTGCGCGCGCAGGGGCCCGAGGGCCTGCACGAGATCGCCCAGCGTGCGCAGCGGCTCGCGTTCGTCGCCGGCGAGCTCGCGCGCGAGCAGCGCCTCGGCCTCCGCGACGAGGTCGGGCTGGTCGCCGTCGCGCGGCTCCTCGGGCAGGAGCCAGGCGGGGTCGAGGCCCGCCGCGCGGACCTCCGACCACGAGGCCGCGCGCGGGGCGAGCGACGTCGGCGGCCGCGGCGCGGAATCTTCCGCGGGCGAGGACGCACTCCCGGAGGGCGTCGGCGCGGTCACGAACGCGAGGCAGAGCAGCGCTCCATGCACGCGGCCAAGCTAATAGAATGCGGACGGGAAAGGGGGATCGTGATGCCGACCAGTGCGGGACTCTTGATGTTCCGCCGGCGCGCGGGCGCGCTCGAGGTGCTCCTGGCGCATCCCGGCGGGCCGTTCTTCGCGCGCAAGGATGCGGGGGCGTGGACCGTGCCGAAGGGGCTCGTCGACGACGGCGAGGACCTGCTGGTCGCGGCGCGGCGTGAGTTCACCGAGGAGACGGCGCTCTGCACGCCGCCCGCGGGCTACGTCGCGCTCGGCGAGGCCCGCCTGCCCAGCGGCAAGCGCGTGCACGCCTTCGCCTTCGAGGGCGACTGCGAGCCGTCCACGATTCGCAGCAACACGTTCGAGCTCGAGTGGCCGCCGCGCAGCGGACGCAAGCAGGCCTTTCCGGAGGTCGACCGCGCCGCGTGGTACGGCGTGGACGCGGCGCGCGCCGCGCTGGCCGCCGCGCAGCGCGTGTTCCTCGACCGCCTGGTCGCGGCCCTGGAGACCCGATGAACGCATCGCAAGGAGACCGCGCCGTCCTCGCGCCCGTCGGATTGATGCCGGGCGTTCCGGAGCTCCACCCCGCGGTCTCCGGCTCGCGCGCGCGGCTGTGCCGCGAGACGACGGCCGCGTGCATCGAGCTGGCGGAGCGCATCGTCCGCGCCCGGCCCGCGCGGCTCCTCGTCGTCTCCGCGCACGCTCGGCGCCACGGCGGAGCGTTCGGCCTCTCGGCGGCGGGGCACCTGACCGGGAGCCTGGCGGGACACGGCGCGCCGGACGTCGCGGTCGACCTGCCGGTCGACGCCGGACTCGCCGTGCGCCTGTGGGCGACGACCGCGCAGCGCACCGTCGCGACCTGGGACCGTCCCGCGGAGCTCGACGCGAACACCACCGCGGCCCTCGCCTTCCTCGTCGACCAGGGCTGGAGCGGGCCGACCACGGTGCTCTCCCTGCCGCTCACGACCGGCACGTACGAGCTCGAAGCGTGCGGGCGCGCCGTCGATCAGGCCGCGTCGGAGCTCGGCGGACGCACGGCGATGCTCGTGGTCGGCGAGGGCTGCCGCCGCGTGCGTCGCGGCTCGCCCGAGGACTACCACCCCGAGGCGATCCTGTTCGATCAGCGTGCCGGCCGCGCGCTGCTCGCCGGCAGGCCGTCCGATCTGCTCGCGATCGATCGCGCCCTGCGGAACCTGGCCCTGGAGACGCTGGTCGAGGGCTGCACGCTCGTGCTCGCCGCGCTGGCCGAGCCCGCCTGGCGCGCGCAGCTCACCTCCTACGAGAACGCCCTCGGGGTCGGCCACTTCGTGGGCCTGCTGCACGACGACGAGGGGTGACGTCCGGGGAGGCGGCTCCCCGCGGGCCGGCGCGGACCCTGCCCCGACCATCGCACCCGATCCTCTACGCAGTTCCGCCCATGCTGCAATGCCTGGCGGGGCCGTACGCTCGGATTCGAAGTCCGCACTTGTCCGCATCCGAGGACCCCCATGAACGAGACCACTGTCCGCGTTTCCGCTCGCTGCGACGATTGCCAACGGGTCTACCGCGTTCCCAAGGCCGACCGGACGTACACGTGCAAGGGCTGCGGCGGCACGGTGCGCGTGGTGGAGGGTTCCGAGGAGCCGCACGACCCCGTGCCCAGCGGAACGGTCACGTGCTACGAGTGCGAGGCGATCAACCCGGGCGGTCTCGAGTACTGCGCGGAGTGCGGCAGCTCGCTCGACTTCACGCCGCCGAAGCCGGGCAACCACGCTGCGGCCAAGCTGCGGCAGGAGGCGTCGGACGCGCTGAAGAGCGCGACCCGGTGGATCAACGGCGTGATGATCCTGTACCGCATCGGCGCGGTGGCCTACGCCCTCGCCACGCTCTTCGCGATCCTCGCCCTCGCGCGCACCGACGTGCCGCGCGAGGCCGGCATCCTGGTCGTGGGGTTGACGACGCTGCTCAGCGTGCTGCTGCTGATGGGAGCGCTCCACATCCTGTTCAAGCCGTTCGCGTGGACGATCGCGATCGCGGTGCTCGCCACGGCGGTGTCCGTCGTGCACTACGTCGGCCCCGATCCGCTCGGCGTGGCGTTCCTGGCCAGCGCCGCGTGGGCCGTGGTGGCCTGGGCCGCGCTGATTCCGACTCGCCGCGCGCAGAAGCTGATCGCGACGCACAAGGACCTCTACATCCTGCACCACGCCAGCCGCCACACGCGGCACTCGCTGCTGGGGCACACCGGGCAGGAGCGCCACGAGCGACTCCTGCGCGCGATGCGGCGCGCGGCGCGGCGGACGTGGAAGCTCTCGACCGCGGTGGCGGGCGGGATCTGCCTCGCGAGCATCCTCGCGACCGGCGCCGTCCTGGCGCAGGCGCGGCCGCAGGAGCTGACGCCGTCGGTGGAGCGCTTCGTGGCGTCCTGGAACACGGGCGACCTCGATGCCGTCAACGAGGCCTTCGATCCCCGCGTCCGCAAGGTCGAGTCCCTGCGCCTGGAGGGTCTGCTGCGCGGACACGGCTGGCTCGGTGCGCTGCCGGAACTCGCGGACGGCAAGCAGCGCTTCGAGGACGACCAGGTGTTCATCGACTACCCGCTCGGCGACATCACGGCGACCGCCCAGTGGACGATGGTCGGCACCGAGTGGCGGCTCCTCCGCGTCGAGCTCCCCATTCCGCGGCTGCGGCCCGAGCTCGACCGGTTCGTCGAGGCCTGGCACGCCTCCGACCCCATCGCCCTCGCGGGATTCTTCGCGAGCGACAAGCAGTCGGAGATGCTGGCCAACCTCCGCAACGCGGCCGAGGGCCGCGCCTGGAGCGAGTACCCCCGCATCCGCTCCACGGACCTCGTCCACGACTCTCGCGGGCGGGCGACGGTGACGTTCGGGCTCGACCAGGGGAAGCTGGAGACGGAGTGGCACTTCCGCGTCGAAGGGCAGTGGCGAATGCACACCCTGCGGCTTCCGAAGCGCTGACGGCGGGCCCGCGTCAGAACCGCCGCGTCATCGGCTGCGCGTAGCCCGTCAGCTCGGCGTAGCCGCGGCCGGTCGTCCCGCCGCGTAGCTCGACGGGACCCTCCCAGTAGGCGACCCCGGTCGAGGTCGTCAGGAGCTCCGCATCGGCCAGGCGCGGCACGATCTCGAGGCGCAGGCCCTCGACGTGCAGCTCGATCGACCAGCGCGCCGGGTACTCGGCGCCCGTCTGCGGGCTGGTCCAGCGCTCGGTGACCGCGAGCGTGAAGTCCTCGCGCGCCAGCGGACGCACGCCGCCGTCGCTCTCGATCAGGCTGCCCGCGGCGCGCGCGGCCGTCCCGTCGGCGCGGCGCAGCTCGAAGAGCATCAGCTCGCGCCCGTCGTCGAGCTGCAGGCCGAACCAGTCCCAGCCGACGGCCTCGTCGTCCAGAACGCTCGAGCCGAACTCGTGGTCGAACCACGCCGAGCCGGTCACGCGGTGCGCCTCGCCCCCGTTCCACAGCTTCCCGCGCGTCGCGATGCGCGTCCACGACGTGTAGGCGGAGGCGTTGCCCTCCGCTCCGCCCTTCGACGAGTAGCCGCCGTCGCCGTGAAGCGCGAGCGGCTTCTCCGGCTCGAGCTCGAGGTCCAGGCCGATCCCGGTGGCGGGGTCGCGCGCGAAGACCGCGAGCGAGCCGTCGTCCCGGCGCGAGAAGCTCCAGTCCTCGAGGACGAGGTCGAGGTCGCTCTCGGAAGCCGTTGCCAGGGCCGTGCCGGAGCGGCGCAGGCGCTCCGCGTGCCGCGTGACGCCGGCGCGCACGTCCGCGACCGCGAGGTGTCCGGCGAACACGTGCCGCGCGCGGCGCGGCGAGGTCGCCGACGTCGCGGGCGCGGCGCCGAGACCACGCCGGAAGATCGTGAACTGGAAGCCGAAGGCGCGCCCCGCGTCGTCCTCGACCTGCCCGGTGACGTACCACCACTCCGTGCGATGCAGCGGGTGGGCTCCGTGGTCGCGAGGAAACTCGAGCTCGAGGTCGCGTCCGACGCTCCGCCACGCACCGTCGCTCTGGGCCGGCGCAGCGGAACCGCAGAGCAGCGACACGGCGACGATCCATGCGGGACTACGCCAGCTCACGGAGCTCCTCCAGCGGCGTTCGCCGCAGCGCGGACCAGGCCGGCACGAGGCCGGCGAGGATGCAGGCGGGCAGCACGAGTCCGACGGTCGCCGCCAGCGAGCCCCACGGCGGGACGAACTGCAGCGTCCAGCCGAACGACTGCACGTTGACGACGACGACGAGGACGTAGCCCATCCCGAGCCCGACCACGAGGCCGCCCAGCGCGCCGGCCGTGCCCAGGAGCAGCGCCTGCCCGAGCACGACGGCCACGACCTGCAGCGACGAGCCGCCCAGCACGCGCACGACCGCCAGCTCCCCGCGGCGCTCGCGGACCAGGGCGCCGAGCACGGTGATGACGGCGATTCCCGCGACGGCGGCGGCGAGTAACTGCAGCGCGATCGTGACGGCGAACGTGCGCTCGAAGACCTCGAGCACCTCGCCGCGGATCTCGCGGTTCAAGAGAACCTCGACCGCGAAGCGCCCGTCCAGCGCGGACGCCAGCCGCGCGCGCGCCGCACCGACGTCGACCGCCTCGGGCAGGTAGATCGCGAGGCTCAGCACGGCTTCGTCCGGGTACAGCGCGAGGAAGCCCGCGCGGTCGATCACCACCCGTCCGGTGTGCCCGGAGTAGTCGCGGTAGACGCCCGTGACCTCGCGCGTCACCTCGCCCTGCGGGGTCTCGATCGAGATCGTGTCGCCGCGCGCGACCCCGAAGCGGCGCGCGAAGGGCTCGTTGACCACGGCGCCGTCGGTGCGCGCGGCCTCGGCGAAGACCTCGTCCGATGGGCGCCCGTCGAGGAACGGCACGCCGCCGCGTGCGGCCACGGCGGTGAACGCGGCGCCGGCGAGCGCGATCGGCTGGCCCGCGACCCAGGCCGTCGTCTGGCGGAACGGGTCGATGGCCTCGTCGCCGAAGAGCCGCGTCGCGACCTCCTCGACCTCCGCGTCGATGCCGCCCGCGGCGACGCCGGTCTGCGTGGGCAGCGGGCGCACGAAGAGGTCCGAGCGCATGGCCTGCTCCGTCCACTCGACGACCGTCGTGCGGAACGAGCCGACCATGGTCGCCATCGCGACGGCCAGTCCGACCGCCACGCCGACGGCTCCGGCGGCCCACGCCGCCCGGCGGCGGCTCGCGGACATCGCGGACTGCGCGACGCGCACGGCCGTGGCGAAGCGCCCGCCAAGATCCGGGTGCAGCCGCGCGACGAGGTCCACGAGCGGCGCGGACAGCACGAGCAGCGTCGAGAGGACGAGCAGCGCGGAGATCAGGGCCCAGATCGGCCGGTCCTCGAGCGGCGGGAGCTTGGCGAAGACGAACGCACCGAGGAGCAGCGCCGCGAGGAGCAGCGCGCGCAGCGCGTGCTCGCGGGCCTTCGGCTGCGGTGCGAGCTGCTGGCGCAGCCCCTGCACCGGAGGCACGCGCAGCGCCTCGCGCAGCGGCAGCAGCGCCGCGACGAGCGACGCGAACACGCCGCACAGGAGTCCGAGCACGAGCCAGCGCGGCTCGAGCCGGACCTCGCCCGCCAGCGCCTGCGGCGCGACGGTCGCGACCGTCGTGCGCACGCCCGCGAGCGCGAGCCGCGCGCCGGCCCAGCCGGCGACGACGCCTCCCAGGCCGCCCAGCGTGCCGATGGCGCCGGCCTCGACCAGCACCGCGCGCGCGAGCTGGCCGCGCGACGCTCCGAGCGAGCGCAAGAGCGCGATCGCGCGGCGCCGCTGGACAATGGACGTCGCCAGGGTCGTCGCGACGAGCACGATGCCGACCAGCAGCGACACGCCCGACAGCGCGGTCAGGTTGAACTCGAGCGCGCGCACGAGGCGCTCGCCCTCGGCGCGTCGCTGCGCGGCCGGCGCGACGCGGTAGCCGTCCGGAAGGCGCGCGGAGACGCGCGCCGCGAACTCCTCGGGCTCCCACGCGACGCGCGGGCGCAGCTCGATGCGGTCCAGGCGGTCGCCGCGCGCGAAGAGCTCCTGCGCCGTCGCCACGTCGGCGAGCAGGACGCGGTCCCAGGCGCTGGCGAAGCGTTCGGGCACGAAGGTCGCGACGACGTCGAGCGCGACCGGGCGCGCGCGGACGAGCACGTCGAGGCTGCCGCCGGGCTCCACCGCCAGGTCGCGCGCGAGCTGCGCCGAGAGCACGACGCCGTTGCCGAGCAGCCACGTGTCGAAGGCCGTCTCGGGATCGACGTCGCCGAACTCGAGCTCGAACGCGCGCACGCCGTCGTCGACCAGCACGTCGACGCCGAGGAAGCGCGCGAAGTCGCCCAGGGCCGGCACGTGGACCACGTCCTCGACGACGGGGACCATCAGCGCCTCGCCGGCGAGCTCGCGCAGGTCGGCGAGAACGGCGGAGTCGACGCCTCCGGAGCGCCGGATCTCGAGCGCCGCGCTCCCGGCCACGACCTCGACGTCGGCTCCGAGCGAGGACACGGCCGCGCGGCTCGCGAGCAGCGTGCTGACGACGGCCGCCACGCCGATCGCCACGCCCGCGAGGGTCGCGAGGAAGCGCAGCGGACTCGTCCGCGTCGGCCGCAGCCACAGCGTGCGCAGGATCATCCGCGCGTCGCCTCGACCATGCGGCCGTCGCGCAGCGCGCGGACGACGTCCGCGCGGGCCGCGACCTGGTCGTCGTGCGTGGCGACGACGAGCGCCGTGCCCTCGGTCCGGTGCAGCTCGTCGAGCAGCGCGAGGATCTCCGCGCCCGTGTGCGAGTCCAGGTTGCCTGTCGGCTCGTCGGCCACGAGCAGCCGCGGAGCGCTCACGAGCGCGCGCGCGATCGCCACGCGCTGCTGCTCGCCCCCGGAGAGCTCCGAGGGGAAGTGGTCGCGGCGCTCGGCGAGACCCACGCGCGCGAGCAGCTCGTCGACGCGCGCGGCGTCGCGGCGGCCGTCGAGCGCGAGGGGCAGCGCGACGTTCTCCGCGGCCGACAGGTTCGGCATGAGGTGGAAGGCCTGGAACACCACGCCGATCCGCCGCCGGCGCAGCCGCAGGAGTTCCGCCCCGCGGCCCTGCGCGAGGTCCAGGACCGACCCGGGGTCTCGCGCCGCACGCTCCGCCTGGCCTGGATCCTGGCGACCCTGGTCGGGGTCGCCCTCGTCGGTTGGCTCGCCGTCCGCTTCGCGCCCCGGCCCGTCGCGACCCTCCCGGAGGTCCCCGGCCCGGCGCTCCCGACCGCGACCCCGCTCCTCGACGCCAAGCCCGGACGGGACGCCCTCCGCGAGCTGAAGCGGACCGCCGACGCCAAGACCCGCCACACGCAGCTCACCGCCTGGCTCGCGCGCTACCCGACCCACCCCGACCTGGACCAGGCGCGCGCCCTCCAACGCCAGGCCCGGCGCTCCTTTCCGCTCGCGATCGTGTTCCGCGACCCGGCGGCCGGGAGGCTGCCGGTCAAGGGCGCCGGGGTGTTCCTGAGCCCGAACGAGGTCGTGGGGGTCTGGTCGCGCGGCCAAGCCTGGCGCTGGACCCTCGCTCCGCTGGCCAAGACCGGGACCTGGGAGCACGGCCACGTCGCCATCCGCGCTGGTCGGATCGCGCTCTCCCCCGACCGCCGGGTCCTGGCG
>CAYGPA010000048.1:14040-17643 GCA_964351535.1 uncultured Planctomycetaceae bacterium | reverse complement strand
GGGGCGCAGACGGTCACGCCGCTGGTCCGCGAGGGGGACGTGGTGACGGGCCTCGGGACCGTCACGCTGATCAACGGGCTGGCCGTCGACGACGCCGGCAACGTGCTGGTGCACGTCCTGACGGACAACCCCGACCCCGACGGCAACGCGGCGATGGTGGACGCGGCCGGCAACGCGGTCGTGCAGGAGGGTGCGTCCCTGGTCGACCCGCCGGGGGCGGTCCTGCGGACCTTCAACAACGAGGTGCGCCTCGCCGGGGACGGCACGGCCCTGTTCTTCCTGGGGCTCGCGGGCACGGGCCTGCCGGCCGACGAGGGCCTCTACCGGAAGAACCCTCCGGACCTGGCCATCCTGGAGACGGCCGCCGTGACGGCGCCCGGGATTCCCGCGGGGTCCACGTTCAGCATCCTGCTGCCCGGCTACCCCAACAACGCCGGCGAGATCGCCTTCCACTCGTCGATCGACGACCCGGGCATCCCCGGCACGTTCGACTACCAGGCGATCGGGATCCTCTCGACGACCACCGGGGCCCAGACCGTGCTCTACAAGGAGGGCGACACGCTGCCCGGGCAGTCGCACGCCATCTCGTCCCTGACCTGGGGGTGGATGGGGTTCAACGACTCCGGCAGCGTCCTGTTCGGCGCCCAGACGTTCGCGGCGGCCGGTCAGAACCGCGTGATCTACCTGGACCACACCGAGGTGGCGCAGACCGGGGACCCGTCGCCGTTCGGGGGGAACTACTCCAGCCTGAGGCGGGGGAAGCTCAGCAACTCGGGCGACTACGCCTTCCACTGCGACGCCGTGGCCCGGCCCGGGATCACCCTCAACGACTCGGCCTTCGTACAGGAGGGAGACCCCCTGCCGGTGATCGAGCCGTTCGTCCTCTCGGACGTGGGCGAGTGGCTCTACGTCGGAGACGACGGGAGCGTGCTCTGGTTCGGGCTGTGGAACACGCCGCTGGGTGAACGGAAGGGCCTGTTCGTCGACTACACGCTCCTCGTCGAGGAGGGCGTTACACAGCTCGGCGGACTGCGCGTGGAGACGCTGCCCGGCCTCGAGACCAGCTACTCCCTGAGCGCCAGCGGTCGCTACGCGATCGTCGAGGTCACGCTCCAGGGCGGCATCGAAGCGGCGTTCCGGTTCGACCTGTGGTGATGGAAGGGACCAGGACCATGCACGGAATCCTCGCGGCCTCGCTGGGCCTCCTGATCGCGACGCCCGCGGCGGCTCAACGGCTCACGGAGCTCGTCGCCACGGACGCCGCCGCCAAGGACTTCTTCGGTCAGTCCGTGGCGTGTTCGCGCGGTACGGTGCTGATCGGCGCCGCCGGGAACGACGACACGGGGCAGCGGTCCGGCTCGGCCTACGTGTTCGTCCGCGCCGGCACCGCGTGGGTCGAGCAGTCGAAGCTGCTCGCCGCGGACGCGCGCCCGCGCGACGAGTTCGGGATCGCCGTCGCCGTCCACGCCGACACGGCCGTCGTCGGCGCCCACCAGGACGACCTGGTGGACGGCTCCGGCGCCGACGAGGGCTCCGCGTACGTGTTCGTCCGCAGCGGCGGGACCTGGACCCAGCAGGCGAAGCTCGCGGCCAGCGACCCCGGGGTGGACGACCTGTTCGGGCTCGCCGTCAGTGTCGACGCCGACACGGCGGTCGTCGGCGCCCCCTTCGACGACGACCTCGGCGTGGACTCGGGCTCCGTGCACGTCTTCGTGCGAGCGGGCACCGCCTGGAGCCACGAGGCCAAGCTGACGGCCGCCGACGGCGCGGCGAACGACGGGTTCGGGTACACGGTCTCCTGCAGCGGGGACACGCTGGTCGTCGGCTCCTACCGGGACGACGACGGCGGGGTGGACTCGGGGTCCGCCTACGTGTTCGTCCGGAGCGGCACGAGCTGGAGCCAGGAGGCCAAGCTGATCGCGTCCGACGCCGCGGAGAACGACGCCTTCGGCCGCTCGGTCGCGCTGTCGGGCGACGTCCTGGCCGTCGGCGCGTTCCAGGACGACGACGCGGGGTTCGACAGCGGCTCGGTCTACGTGTTCACGCGCAGCGGCTCCGCCTGGAGTGAGCGCGCCCGGCTCGGGCCGGCCCCCGGCTCCGCGCGCGCCAACTTCGGGCGCGCGGTGGCGCTGGTCGACGGCACCCTGCTCGTCGGCGCTTGCGGCAGCAGCGACGCGGGGATCGCCTCCGGCGCCGCGTACCTCTTCGCCGGCGCGGGCGACAGCTGGATCCAGCTCGCCCGGCTCGTGCCCGCGGAGTCCGACCTGGGCGACTTCTTCGGCTCGACCGTCGGGCTGTCCGAGGGTGCGATGGTGATCGGCTCGGGCTGGGACGACGACGCCGGCAACAACTCGGGCTCGGCCCACGTGCTGCCCCGCCCCGACCCGGCGCCGGCGGGCAAGCTGCAGCAAGCCGCTCCCCCGCGGTAGGCCCGTCGCCGCGGAGCGTCCGACGCGGTGCGCGCGCGGCTCAAAGCGCCATTGCAGGAGGACGGCGCAGGCGCCAGACGACCTTGCCGTCGGGTGAGAGCGAGAGGCGGTCGGTGGCGATGGGGGGGCGCTCTCCAAGCTCGCCCCGCGGGGGCCCTTCCGGCTCCGGGCGCGACTTGCGCCCCCGCGCGAGCCCGGCTGCACGGGGGCGGCGCGGGGCTCCCGGGCCGACGCGTCGAGGTTCGAGCTAGACTCGGCTGCCATGAAGCTCTCGACCGCCGCGCTTGCGGCCCTGCTCGCCCTCTCCGCCGCCGCCCGCCCCCAGGAGAACGCCCACCCGCCGCGGTCGGGCGCGACCGCTCACCTGCCGGTACTCGAGTGCTGGTATGTCGTGCCCCAGCCGGAGCGCTTCCACGACGCGGCGCACATCCACCGCTCCCTGCGCATCCGGGCGGCCACGATACGCGAGGACGCCGGGATGCGCGTGTTCGAGCGCACCTACTCGGACGACGAGGGGCTGATGACGTTCCTGGAGCACCCGGACCTGCGCGCGGCCTACGATTCGCGCGACGAGCAGAACCGCGACGCGGACTGGTCCCGGCACTTCGAGGAACTGATCGAGGTCACCGACCAGGAGAGCTCCTTCCGCTCGATCCTGCTGCCGGTCGCCGGCCCGGCCGAGCCTCCCGCGCCCCGCTTCGCCCGCATCCTGTCCCGCACCCCCGTCGACCCGTTCCGCCGTGCCGCAGCCCAGAGCCGCGCCCGCGAGCTGGTCGACCACCTCAACGCGAACCACGAGGGCGTCGCCGCCTACGCCTACGTCGACGATCTCGGGACCCCCTACGAGCTGTACTTGATCCTCGACTACCAGGCCATCTGGGAGCGCAACCCGTTCGAGCACCCCTCCAGCTGGGAGTCCACCCGCCGCGCCCTGCTCGAGGACACGCGCTACGCCGAGCTGCTCGAGGCGCTGGGCGAGACCCTTGAACGCCCCACCGTCGAGGTCGTCAGCATCGAGCTGCAGTGAGCGCGCTCCTCGTCCGGCTCACGGAACGACAAGGTCTTCCAAGGCGACCACGGCGATTGCACGCCCGCTTCGATGGCCCGTCCCCGCCGCGCCTGCAGCAGCTCGACGGCGCCGGCGCGGTGGCGGACCGGCCTGTGAGAAGAACCG
>CAYGPA010000048.1:0-13940 GCA_964351535.1 uncultured Planctomycetaceae bacterium | reverse complement strand
TGGGGTTGCGGGTGCAAGCCGCGCAAGGTGTCGAGCGAGCTGGTGCGCGTGAGCGCTTTCCCTTCCCGGTGGTGCGCGCGTTCTTGAAGCAGGTTGCTGCCTCCGGCGTGGACGACCCCTCTTCCTCCCCGCGAGATCGGAAGCCAGGGTCCGATTGGCTTCGCGCAGGTGCCGGGATAGCCTCCCGGGGCGTGGTGTCATGATCCGGGATCTCAACGAGCAGCGGGCGGGAGAGCTCCCGGAGTACGACGTGTGTGTCGTCGGGTCGGGGCCGGCCGGGGGGGCGGTGGCGGCGGAGCTTGCGGGGAGCGGGCTGCGGGTGTGTGTGCTCGAGAGTGGGCGGGCGCGGGTCACGGCGCATGGGGATGCGTTGAAGGAGGTGCGCAGCGAGGGGATCCACATCAAGGATTACTCGCGGGAGCGCGTGCTCGGCGGGGCCTCGACGACGTGGGCGGGGTTGTCGAGTCCGCTGGACGAGGTCGACGTCGTCGGGCGGCCGTTCGTGGAGCACTCGGCCTGGCCCTTGAATCGGGCAGAGTTGCTGGAGGGCTACGCCGAGGCCGCGGAGCGGTATCGGTTCCCGCCGATGGAGCTCTTCACGGGCGCGGGGTTCGGCGTGTTGCGCGCGAAGGGGGCGTTGCAGCCGGAGTGGGGCGTGCTCGACGAGAAGATCTTCCTCGCCTGCGACGAGCCGCAGAACTTCGGCACCGAGCTGCGGGCGATCTACGCCGACGGCGGCGTCGACCTGTACCTCGACGCGACGGTCGCGCGGCTCGAGACGGGTGGTTCGGAGCGCGTCGAGGCCGCCGTCGTGCGCACGCGCGGCGGACACGAGCATCGCGTGCGCGCCAGGAGCTTCGTCATCGGGACCGGCGGCATCGAGAACGCGCGGCTCTTGCTCCTCTCGACCGACCGCTGCGCGCAGGGCCTCGGGAACGAGCGCGACCAGGTCGGGCGCTACCTCATGAACCATCCGAAGAACTACTGCGGCGTGCTGCGGCTCGCGCAGCCGGTCTCGGACGCGCCGTACTACTTCGGCTGCCTGTACAAGGGCTACGCGGGCTACGCCGGGCTGCGCTTTCGTCCCGACGAGCAGCTCGCGCGCGGGCTCTTGAACTCCTACGTGCGCTTCGAACCGCTGTTCCCGTGGTCCGACGGTCCGGGGGTCGAGGCGCTCGTGACGATGGTGAAGAGCACCAAGGTCGTCTTGCGCGTGTTCAAGAAGGGCCGCGGGGACGAGGTCGTCGAGCTGCGCGACTACTCCGAGACCGGCGACGACTCCGACGTCCAGAACCGGCGCAAGGGCTTCGCGCAGTGGGTCGGGCTGGGATTCACGGTGCTGGGCGACCTGCCGCGCGTGTCGCGCTACGCGTACAGCCGGCTCGCGCGGCGCGCGAAGCCTCGCGTCGAGCGCGTGCGGCTGCGAAACTTCCTCGAGATGGAGCCGCACCCCGAGAATCGCGTCGTGCTCGGCGACGAGACCGACCCCTACGGCACGCCGCTGCCGCTCGTGCGGCACCACTGCCGCGACCTGGATCGGCGCTCGCTGCCCGAGCTGCACCCGGTCCTCGCCCAGGAGCTCGAGCGCGCCGGCGTCGGTCGCCTCGAGACACCCCTGGCCGACGCGGACCCTTGGCCGATCGACCAGGACGCCTCGCACCACATGGGCACGACGCGCATGGGCACCGATCCGGCCACGTCCGTCGTCGACCCCGACTGCCGCGTGCACGGCGTCGACAACCTCTACATGGCGGGCGCCAGCGTGTTCCCGACCAGCGGCTGCGCGAACCCGACGTTCACGATCGTGGCGCTCGCGATCCGGCTCGCGCGGCACCTGCGCGGCGAGCTCGCTGCGGGCGGGGCGGCATGACGCGGCGCGTCCTGGTCCTGGGTTCCGGCAAGCGCGTGCGCGAGGCCGTGCTGCCCGCGCTGCGGCGGCTCGAGGCGGACTTCGAGCTGGACGGCGTGATGGCGCGTACCGTCAAGACGATCGAGAGCGAGGGGCGGCCGGTCGACGTCGAGACGCTCGACTCCCTCGACGCCGCGCGCTTCGCCGGCGTCGAGCTCGTCGTCATGGCCGTCGCCAAGGTCGCCGTCCCGAGCGTCCTCGCGCGACTCGGCGGGCTCGGCGCGGGGTCGACCGACCTGCTGATCGACACGCCGGTCCTCCTGTACAAGCACCTCGGCCACCTCGCGCGGCTCGACGCGTTCCGCAACGTCTGGGTCGCGGAGGACTGCTCCACGCTGCCGTGCTTCGACCCGCTGCGCGCGGCGCTCGACGCGGACGCGATCGGCCCGCTGCGGCGCGTGACGCTGCACCGCTCGGCCTACGCTTACCACGGGCTGGCGATGGCCAAGACGATCGTCGGGCCGTCGCGCATCGTGCGCGGGCGGCGCAAGCACGCGGGCGACGACCGCTGGCGGCGCGACGTCACGTTCGCGAACGGCGTCGAGCTCGTCGTGCAGGAGCCGCGCGACTACAGGGTCGGGCGCATCCTCGTCGAAGGCGAGCGCGGCGCGATCTCGGACGAGGGGCGCGGCGGAGACGCGCTTCCGTGGAGCGCGCTCGTCGAGAACGGCGCGTGCCGCGGCTTTCGCGTCGGTCCGCACGAGAGCCGGCTCGACGCGCGCGACCGCGAGCTGATCGGCGAGCCGCTCGACGGCGCGGAGGAGCCGCCCGGCGTGACCGCGTGGATCGAGGGCATGAAGCGCGTCGGCCTCGTGCGCTTGCTCGAGCGCATTCGCGACGGCCGGGGCGGCTACCCGCTGGCGGAGGGCGTCGACGACACCGTGGTCGACTACCACCTCGAGAAGTTCGGCCGGTACGTGTCGAACCCCTTCACCCACCCGCGCGGTGCGCCGGCCCGCGTGCTGCTGAAGGCCCTCACGCGCGTCGCCGGTCGGTAAGAAGTTCCAATTGGGCGCTTCGCGGCTTTTGGAAGTCGCAAAATTCGACCGTATGGCATTCTGACTCGTTGGGAGGAGGCCTCGTGCCTCCTGCAAGACTCAACAAACGACTCAGGAGACAGCTTGTCATGAAAGCCGGGATGCGCATCTGGGGATGCCGCGCGGCCTCCGCGGTGATTTGCGGAGGCGTCTTGATCGGAGGCATGGGCCTGGCGTCCGCGACCGCGCAGCGGACGGGCACCACGCAGGCAGCGGCCGGCGGAGGACAGCCGTTCAGCACGGCGAGCCTCAGCGGCCTGTACGCGACCGTCGGCAAAGGCGAGGGCGGCGTCGCCGCCGTCGTCGCCATCGGCACGCTCACGTTCGACGGGCAGGGCTCGTTCCTGGGCCAGCTCGAGCAGACCGAGCCCGCGTCCTCACCGGCGTGCGGCGAGCGGCCGATCCGTCAGCCCAGCGTGGGCGGCACGTACTTCCTCGAGCCCAACGGAACGGGCGCCGGGGTGATCACGATCACGACGAACAACACGGCGGTCACGACGGATTTCGCGCTGGTCGTCACGAGCGCAACCGGGCCGGCCGGAAACCGCATGGCGGCGGACGTGTCGATCATCCTCGAGGCGCCGGATCCGGTCGCGGGCGGGATCACGCGGTTCACGCTGACGAAGCGGCCCGTGCTGGGAGCGGGCTTCGGCGGCGTCGGCACCTTCGACGGCAGCTTCGCCACCACCTGCATCGGCCTCGGCGGACAGGTCTCCGAGGGCGGCGTCGGCGTGCTGGAATTCTTCCCGGACGGCTCGACGATCGAGTCGACGACCGCCAACCGGCCGGGCCCGACCTACGACCAGCGCGTGCTGGTCTCCTCGCAGCAGCCGGGGTCGTACTCGTTCGACCCGACGACGGGCATCGGGACCCTCATCCGTCCCAACACGTTCAACGCCCGGTTCCTGGTGACGCGCGCGCGCATCGTGGGGGGGCAGCCGATCGCCACGGAGCTCTTCATCACCGAGCTGCAGGTCGACCCCGGCACGGGGAACCTGGTCGTGCAGACGGCCAGCCGCCTGAACTGATCGCGACGCAAGCCGAACCCGATCGGGAGGGGAGCGCGGTGGCGGCCGGCCATCGCGCTCCCTACGCTCATGGTCGTGATGTCCGACGACGATCCGCCGACCGAGCGCGACGAGGCCGTGCCTGGCGAGCCCGACGGTGATCCGCAGAGCGAGGCGGTGGCCGAGGTCCGCATCGCGCACCTGCGCTCCACGGGCGCGAGCCGCCGCTACCGCCTGGGTGAGGAGGTCGCCCGCGGCGGGATGGGCGCGATCCTGCGCGTGTGGGACCACGACCTGCGGCGCAACCTGGCCATGAAGGTCATGCTGGACGCCCCCGGCCCGGAGGCGACCCAGCAGCGCTCGCGCCGCGACCAGCGCATCGTCTCGCGCTTCCTCGAAGAGGCGCAGATCACGGGCCAGCTCGACCACCCGGGGATCATCCCGGTGCATGAGCTGGGCGTCGAGGCGGACGGTCGCCTGTGGTTCACGATGCAGCTCGTGCGCGGCCGCGACTTGCAGAAGATCTACCGGCTGGTCGCGGAGGAGGAGGACGGCTGGAACCAGACGCGCGCGCTCGGCGTCCTGCTGAAGACTTGCGAGGCGATGGCCTACGCGCACTCGAAGGGCGTCATCCACCGCGACCTGAAGCCCGCGAACGTCATGGTCGGGCGCTTCGGCGAGGTCTACGTCATGGACTGGGGCGTGGCGCGCGTCCTCGGGCAGAAGGACCCGCACGATCTGCGGCTGCGCCGGGGCTCGCCGCTGGATACGAGCAAGCCTCCGGACAGCGGGATCCACCTGCTCGAGTCGCAGCTCGTGACGATGGACGGCGACGTGGTCGGCACGCCGTCCTACATCGCGCCCGAGCAGGCGCGCGGCGAGATCGACCGCGTCGGGCCGCGCTCGGACGTCTACTCCGTGGGCGCGATGCTCTACCAGCTGCTGACGAACCGCATTCCCTACGTGGAGGCCAAGAACGACCACTCGCACCGCGTGCTCGTGCGGCTGATGAAGCGGCCGCCGATTCCGATCCACGAGCTCGACCCGAAGGTGCAGCCCGAGCTCGTCGCCATCTGCGAGAAGGCCATGGCGCGCGAAATGGACGAGCGCTACGCGAGCATGGAAGAGCTCGCCAACGACCTGCGGGCCTATCTCGAGCACCGCGTCGTTCACGCCTACGAGACCGGCGCCGTGGCGGAGCTGCGCAAGTGGGTCGTGCGCAACAAGGCCCTGGCGGCCACCGCGGCGACGGCGATCTTCATGGCCTTGGCCGGCCTGGGCGCGACGGGCTACGTGCAGGCGGCGGGCCGGCGCGCAGCGAACGAGCAGCGCGAGGTGGCGCAGGCCGAGCGACAGGTGGCGCAAGCCGAGCGCGACAAGGTCCTGCGGCTCGCCGACGAGAAGCGCCTGCGCGACCTGCGCACCTCCGCGGAGGGGCTCTGGCCCGCCGTTCCGCAGCGCGTGGCCGACTACGAGGACTGGCTGCAGCGAGCCGGCGAGCTCGCCGCCCGCATCGAGCTGCACGAGGGTGCCCTGGCCGAGCTGCGCGAGCGCGCGGAGCCGACCGAGGAGGAGAGCTGGCAGGCGGAGGTCCTGGCCGAGCTGGTGGACGAGCTCGCGGACTTCGCGGCGCCCGAGACCGGCGACGTGGCGCGCCTGCGCGAGCGCCTGCAGTTCGCGCGGACGATCGCCCAGCGCTCGATCTCGGGCCCCGAGGCGCGCGCGGCCTGGGAGGAGGCGATCGCCTCGATCGCCGACGGCGGCGAGTGCGCCGCGTACGGCGGCCTGAAGATCGGATCGCAGCTCGGCCTCGTCCCGATCGGCCGCGATCCGCGCTCGGGCCTGTGGGAGTTCGCGCACCTGCAGACCGGCGAGCCCGCGCAGCGCGACGACGAGGGCGATCTGCTCGTCGAGCCCGCGACGGGCCTCGTGTTCGTGCTCCTTCCCGGCGGCGAGTATCTCCAGGGAGCGCAGAGCCTCGACCTGGCGAAGCCCAACTTCGACCGCGAGGCAGGCGGGCGCGAGGGGCCGCCGCAGTCGGTGTTCCTCGAGCCGTTCTTCCTCTCGAAGTTCGAGATGACGCAGAGCCAGTGGGAGCGCTTCACCGGGCAGAATCCGAGCAACTACCGCGCGGAGAAGACCTACGGCGGACGGGCCGTGACGTGGACCCACCCCGTGGAGCTCGTCAGCTGGGACGACTGCGTGCGCGAGCTCTTCCGCCTCGGCCTCGCGCTGCCCACCGAGGCCCAGTGGGAGTACGCCGCGCGCGCGGGGACGACGACGCCCTGGTTCACGGGCAGCGAGCTCGAGTCGCTCGAGGGCTTCGCCAACGTGGCCGACGACTACGCCGCGCGCGCCGGGGTCCCGTGGCCCGAGCTCGACCGAGCGATCGAGGACGGCTACGCGACCCATGCACCCGTGGGGACGTACGAGCCGAACGATCTCGGTCTGCACGACGTCCACGGCAACGTCTGGGAGTGGTGCGCGGACGCGTTCACCGAGTACGCCGAGAGCCCCCCGCGGCCCGCGGACGGCCTGCGGGAGGGCGGCGAGGGCCAGTACCGCGTGTTCCGCGGCGGCAGCTTCGCCAACGCGGCGACCCACGCGCGCTCCTCGAAGCGCAACTCGAACACGCCGGAGTACCGAGACGGCCCCCTGGGCGTGCGGCCGGCGCGCGCGCTCGACTGAGGACGGACCATGATCGCCACCTTGCTCGTTGCGGCCCTGGCCGCGGCCGCTGCGCCCGAGTTCGACGTCGAGGCGGAGGTCCGCGCCCGCGCGGAGCGCACGCTCGAGGACGCCGGTATCGTGGGCCTGGTCGTCGGCACCTTGGCGCACGGCGAGGCTCGCACGCAGGGCTTCGGTCGCCTCGCGGCCGACGTCGAGGCGACGCCCGACGGCGAGACCCTGTTCGAGATCGGCTCGATCACGAAGACGTTCACGGGACTGCTGCTGGCGCTCGCGGTCGAGCGCGGCGAGGTGCAACTCGACACCGAGATCGCCGAGCTGCTGCCGGAGCCGGACGTCGCGCCGGCCTTCGGCGACGCGCCGATCCGCCTCGAGCACCTCGTGACGCACACTTCCGGCCTGCCGCGCATGCCCCCCGACTTCAGGCCGAAGGATCCGCGCAATCCGTTCGACGACTACGAGGCGGCTGACCTGTACGCGAGCCTCTCGCGCACCGAGCTCGCGCAGGCGCCGGGAGCGCGCTACGCGTACAGCAACTACGGCGCGGGACTGCTCGGCCACCTGCTGGAGCGGGCGGGCGGAGCCTCGTACGAAGAGCTCGTGCTGAAGCGGATCTGCGAGCCGCTGGGCCTGAGGGACACGCGGGCGACGCTGGCGGAAGCCGCGCGCGCCCGCCTGGCTCCCGGACACGCCGCGAACGGCTCGCCGCGCGCGGGCTGGACGTTCTCCGCCCTGGCGGGCGCCGGCGCGCTGCGCTCTTCCGCCGCGGACATGCTGCGCTTCGCGCGCGCGAACCTGCAGCCCGACGCGACGCCGATCGGCGCCGCGCTGCGCGCCTCCCGCCGCCGGCTCTTCGCGCTGCCGGGCGGCGGCGGCGTCGCCATGGGATGGCACGTCGAGGCCGACGGAACCGTGTGGCACAACGGCGGCACCGGCGGTTACCGCTCGATCCTCCTTTTCGACGAGGCCGACGCCGTGGCGGTCGTGGTCCTCGCGAACACGATGACCGATCGGGTCGACCGGCTGGGTCGCGAGGTGCTGACGCTCCTGCGCCGCGCGCAGCGCACGACGATCGAGCTCACCGCGAAGGAGCTGAAGCGCTACGCGGGTACGTACGCGTTCGAGGATCCCAAGGCCGCGCCCGGAGCGGACCAGCCGCTGCGGATCGACGTCGAGGGCGCGGGGTTGAAGCTCCTGCTCCCCGGACGCGAGCCCCTCGCGGTCCTGCCGTCCTCGCCGACGCTCTTCTTCGCGCGCGGGGCCGAGGTGGAGGTCGAGTTCGAACGCGCGGGCGACGCGACGATCGATGGTTTGACGCTGAACTGGAAGGGCCGCGCTCTCCGCGCGCGGAGAGAGCCTTGATGGGAACCGAGGACGAAGAGCCCACGCGCAACGCGCCGCTCGAGATGGATCCCGAGAGCTTTCGCTCCGCGGGACACGCGCTGGTCGACGGTCTGGCCGACTTCCTGGGTTCGCTGCGCGAGCGCCCCGTGGCGCGCGACGTGACGCCGACCGACGTGCGCTCGCTCCTGCCCGCCGGCGGCATGCCGGACGAGGGCCGCGACCCGGCGCGGCTGCTGGAGGAGACGCGCGAGCTGCTCGTCGAGAACTCGCTGTTCAACGGCCACCCGCGCTTCCTGGGCTACATCACGTCGTCGGCGGCGCCGATCGGCGCGCTGGCGGACCTGCTGGCCGCGTCGATCAACCCCAACTGCGGCGGCTGGCAGCTCTCGCCCGTGGCGAGCGAGATCGAGGGCCAGACGGTCCGCTGGATCGCCGAACTGCTGGGCTTTCCGGCCGGCAACGGCCTGCTGGTCAGCGGCGGCAACATGGCGAACATCGCCGCCTTCCTCGTCGCGCGGCGGGCCAGGGGCGGCAAGAAGCTGCGCACCCAGGGTGTCGCCGGCTGCAAGCTCGTCGCCTACGCCTCGACGGAGACGCACACGTGGATCGAGAAGGCCGCCGACGTGTCGGGTCTCGGCACGGACGCGGTGCGCTCGATCCCGACCGACGCGGAAGGCCGCATCGACGTCGACGCACTGCGCACGGCGATCACCTCCGACCGAGCCGTCGGGCTGAAGCCGTTCCTCGTCGTCGGCACGGCCGGCACGGTGTCGACGGGTGCGGTCGATCCACTCACCGCGCTGGTCGACGTCGCCCACGAGTACGATCTCTGGTTCCACGTCGACGGTGCCTACGGCGGCTTCGGCGTGCTGGCCGCGGAGGAGGCGGCATTGTTCGAGGGCATGGAGCACGCGGACTCGATCGCCGTCGATCCGCACAAGTGGCTCTACACTCCGCTCGAGGCCGGCTGCGTGCTCGTGCGGGACGAGCGCGCGCTGGCCGACGCCTTCTCCTACACGCCGCCCTACTACCGGTTCACGGGCGAGGAAGCGGACCCGCGCACGAACTACTACGAGCTCGGCCTGCAGAACTCGCGCGGCTTCCGGGCGCTCAAGGTCTGGCTGGCGCTGCGCCAGGTCGGCCGCCGCGGCTACGAGCGCATGATCTCCGACGACTGTCGCCTCGCGCGCGCGCTGCGCGACGCCGCCGCGGCCTGTCCCGACGTCGAGGCCGGCCCCTGCCACCTCAGCATCGCGACGCTGCGCTACCGGCCGTCCACCCCGCTGTCCGACGAGCGCCTCGACGAGCTGAACGACGCCATCCTGGCGCGCATGAAGGTCGGCGGCGAAGCCTACGTCTCCAACGCCGTGATCGACGGCCGCTTCTGGCTGCGCGCCTGCGTCGTCAACTTCCGCACGACGCTGGCCGACGTGCGCGCGATCCCGGCGCTCGTCGCCCGGCTCGGCGCGGAGCTCGGCCGCGCGTAGCCGCGAGCCGGCGAGCGCGCTCAGTCGAACGACAGCGTGTCCCCGCCGCCGAGGATCCAGCTCAGCAGGTTCGCGACGATGGCGATCAGCACGAGCGCGCCCCAGAAGCCCAGTCCCAGGAAGAAGCCGCGGCGGATCTCCTGCCTCCAGGGGTTCGCGGGTCGATCCGCTGTGGAAGGCTCGCCGCGCAGGATGCGTTCGAGCTGCGCGCGGACGCCCGCGGCCTCGGGGTGGGCGCTCGACTCGCAGAGCTGCAGGACCGTGTGGTCGTCCCCGTACGCGCGACAGGTCGCGTGGAGCGGCGCGCCCGAGTCGATCAGCAGGCGTGCCACCTCGGGCGCGTTGCGCGGGACGGTCTGGCGGCGCACCTCGACGCCGTTGGCCGCGACGTAGTGCAGCAGCATCGCGCGGTGTCCGAAGGGCGAGCGCTGGCGAGCGAGAGCGGGCGTTCCCTGGAGCAGCAGGCGCAGGCCTTCGAGGTTTCCGGTCACGACCGCGTCGACGGCGTCCTCGAAGCGCGGATCCAGCCGGCCCTCCTCACGCTGCGCCTGGTCCCAGTCCGCGAAGCCGTGGTCGCGCGCGACGGCGTCGCGCGCCTCGTCGATCGTCAGCGGCTCGGCGAGCAGCTCCTCGGGCGGCCGCGCGGCCCACGCGCGGCGCGCGCCGCGCATCAGGACGCCGGCACCCGGGTGCCGCTCGCCGTGGGCCTGCAGCAGGCGCTGCGCCTGGCGCTCGAGGGCCTCGGGCACGGAGAGGGTCGCGGGGTCGACGCAGCCGTCCAGCATGCGCTCGACGGCTGCGACGTGGGGGTGGACGTGGTCGCTGGCGGTCATCATTCCTCCAGGGCGCGGGCCGGGCGCACTCCCAGCGCGCCCATGACGGTGTCGGCCTTCAGCGGGTCGCGGTTCGAGCTGCGGGCGCTGCGGGCGCCGGTCGCGAAGCCGCCGCCGCGGTTGACGCACATGCGCGCGGTCTCGGCCGGCGCGACGGGGTCGCGGCCCTCCGACTGGTCGTAGTAGCGCGTGTAGTAGCCGTCGCGGCACCACTCCCACACGTTGCCGTGCACGTCGTGGAGGCCCCACGGATTCGGCTCGAAGGAGCCGACGGGCGCGTGGGCCGGATAGCCGTCGTCGAGCTCGGGCCACTCGGCGATGCCCGAGAAGCGGCCGCCGGCGCGCGCGGCGGCCTGGTCGGCGAGGTTGGCGGCTCCGAGCAGGCCGTCGCGCTGCGGCCCCGTCGACCAGGGGTCGGTCGTCCCCGCGCGCGCCGCGTACTCCCACTGGGCCTCGGTCGGAAGCGTGAGCCCCATGCGCCGCAGCTCGCGCGTCGCGTCGTCCCACGACACCTGCTCGACGGGGTTGCGGCGCAGGACCTCCACGTCGCCGAAGGCCATGGACGGGTCGTAGCGGCTCGGGTTCGAGCCCGTGAAGCGCTCCCACTGGCCCTGCGTCATCTCGTACTTCGAGAGGAAGTAGGCCGACAGCTCGACCGAGTGCACCGGGCCCTCGTCCGTCTGCGCCTCGGGGTCGAAGTTGGGCGCGGCCGGGTCGAGCGGCTGAGCACCCATGGCGAACTCGCCCGCGGGAACCAGGACGAACACGAGCCCCGTCTCGCCGTCCGCGGCCCACGTGCCGTCGCCGTGACTCACGGGCTCTTTGCCGGTCTGGAGGTGCACGAACTCCCACAGGCCCGAGCGTGGATCGCGACCGAGCGGCAGCAGGCCGAGCTGGGGGCGGATCCGCAGGCCGGCGTACTGCGGGCACTCGGCCGGGTTCGCGATCGAGGCGCTGGCCGCGTTCCAGCGCGCTCGCGCGTCCTCGCCGTCGACGCTGCGTTCGGACACGCTGCGCGCGAACTCCAGGCGGCGTCGCACGCCCCAGCCGTGTCCCGGCGAGACCCCCGCGACGAGACCGGTGTCCTCGTCGGCGAACGCCTCGATCGCGGCGATCAGCTTCGCGAGCTGGTCGTGCCACCAGCGGTCCTCCTCGCTCGCGAACCGCCAGGGGCGCGCGGTCTCGACCTCGCGCTCGAGGCGCTCGGCCTCGGCCCGCACGCGCGCGATGCGCTCGACGCTCGTCGGCCCGGCCGCGACGGCCGCCGCGACCTCGAGCCTGCGCAGCGAGGACTCCAGCATGTCGCGCTCGCTCGGTCCGGCGGCGTCGACGGCGGCCCGGGCGCTCGCGAGGGCGTCCTCGACGCGGCCGACGGCGAGCTCGGCCCACGCGAGCGTGTCGAGGATGGGCGCGCGCTGCGCGTCGTCGCAGCTCTCGATCGCACGGCGCGCCAGCGCGAGCCCCTCGGCCTCGCGACCGTAGGCGCTGCGGCCCGGTTCGACGAGCGACCAGGCGCGCTCGTTCAGCTCGGTGGCGGACAGCGCGGCGACCTCGGCGGAGAGGTCGAACGTCGCCGGTTCCGCGGTTCCGGCGGCCACGGCGCGCGCCGATTCGAACGCCTCGAGCTGCGCCAGCACGCCCCGCCACTCCTCGTGTCGCGGATGGCCGGCCAGCGCGGCCTCGACCTCCGCGGCGGAGACCGGCTGCGCGCGCGCACTCAAGGTCGCGAACTGCGCGTAGTGGCCCGGCGCGCCGGTCTCGGGGTCCGGGTGCAGGCTCGACGTCACCTCCTCGGCACGCCGCAGCCACTCCTCGAAGCGCGACTCGAGCGCCCTCGTCGCCGGCCACAGCTCGTCCGCCTCCGCGATCAGGTCGTCGAGGCGCGCGAAGGTCGAGAGGCGCAGCACGTTCGCGCGCTCGGCGTCCGCCTCGGCGGCGCTGCGCCGCGCGGCCACCATGCCGACCGCCGCACCGGCGGCGCCGATGACGAGCGCGATCACGAGCGAGGCGACCGCGACGGCCGCGGCCCGGTTGCGGCGCACGAGCTTGCGGATCCGGTACCACGGCGTCGGCGGCGCGACCTCGACCGGCTCGTGGTTCAGGAAGCGCTCGACGTCCAGCGCCAGCGCGTTGGCCGTCGCGTAGCGCCGTGCGGGATCCTTCTCCAGGCAGCGCATCACGATCCAGTCGAGCTCGGGAGACACGTGGACGCTGGTCGTCGTCGCGCCGGAGCCCGCGCGCCGCTTGCGCCGGCGCACGCTGGGCGGCTGCGGATCGCTCTCGACGATCCTGCGCGCCAGCTCGAAGGGCGACGCGGGCTGCGGGCTGTCGTCGTCGGCGCCCGGGCCGAACGGCGGGCTGCCGCACAGGAGCTCGTACAGCAGCACGCCCAGCGAGTACACGTCGCTGCGCGTGTCGATGTCGGCCGCGCCCTTCGCCTGCTCCGGGCTCATGTAGGACGGAGTTCCGATCATGAGCCCCTCGTGGGTCACGAAGGTGTCCTCCGTGAGCCGCCGGTCGGTCGCCTTGGCGATCCCGAAGTCGATCACCTTCGGCGACGGGATCCCGTCCACGGTTCCGACGAGGATGTTCGACGGCTTGATGTCGCGGTGGATGACGCCCTTCTGGTGCGCGTGCTGCAGGGCCTGGCACACCGTCCGGAAGAGCGTCAGGCGCTCGCGGGTCGTCAGGCCGCGCTCGTCGCAGTACCGCGTGATCGGAATGCCGTCGACGTACTCCATGACGAAGTACGGTCGCCCGCTGTCGGTCGTGCCGGCGTCCAGCACCGTCGCGATGTTGGGGTGATCCATGATCGCGAGCGCCTGGCGCTCGGTCTCGAAGCGGGAGAGGACCTGCTTCGAGTCCATGCCGATCTTGACCAGCTTCAGCGCGACGGTGCGGCGCACCGGGCGCTCCTGGACGGCCTCGAAGACGAGCCCGAACCCGCCTTCGCCGAGGAAGCGACCCAGCGCGTAGGGTCCGATGCGGTCGCCCGCGTCGAGTTCGCGCAGGCTGGTCGCGCCGGGCAGCGCGCCCGGGCCGGCGGGCAGCAGGTCCGGGCCGAGTACCTCGCGCGTGTCCGCCCGGTGGCTCAAGAGCGCCCGAACGCGTGCGAGCAGCGCCTCGTCGTCGGCGCAGGCGGACTGCAGGAAGCGCTCGCGCTCCTCGTCCGACACGTCGAGGGCGTCGAGGAAGACCTCCTTGGCGCGGTTCTCGAGCGAGCTCACGGCATGTCTCGGTTCGCAGCGGGGGCAGCGCCTCGCCTCGCGGCGCGTTCGCTGACCGCAGGCCACTATAGAAAGGAGTTGCCCGCGATCGCCGGACTTCGAGCTCGGGGCGTGGGTTTCTCCGGACGGTCCGGGTCCACGGCCGCTCGATCCACGAATGCAAGCGCGTGGCCACGGAGGGGACGCCGCCCCGTGCTTGGCGGGAGGCGCCCGAGGCATGCGAAGTCGCGTTGAGCCCGAGCTCTGCTGGCCGGAGCTCGGATGGCACGGCGATCGATTGCCGCGTCACGGTTCGTTGTGGCGCGGTGCTCTTCTACGGCGAAGGAGACTTCGGCTTCGTGCATTGTCCCCTCGAGGGCGCCAGCATCGGGGCGGTCGTCGACGACGGCACCACCCCGGAGAACGGCG
>CAYGPA010000047.1:0-17744 GCA_964351535.1 uncultured Planctomycetaceae bacterium | reverse complement strand
CGTCGTACATGCGCCAGTGACGCCAGTCCATCTCGGTGACCCGCCAGGCGAGGTCGGGGTCGCCCTCGAGGGAGCGCAGGCGCCGCTTCTGCTCGTCGCGCCCGAGGTGCATCCAGAGCTTCACGATCAGCGTGCCGTCGTCGGTCACCGTCCGCTCGAAGTCCCGGATCCGCTCCAGGCGACGCGCGAACTCCCCGTCGTCGATCCGGCCGTAGACCCGGTCGATCAGCGGAGCGTGATACCAGGCGGAGAGGAAGATGCCGATGCGGCCGTGGGACGGCAGGTCCCGCCAGTAGCGCCAGGCCTCGGGGCGCTCGCGCTCCTCGTCCGAGGGCGCGCCGTAGGCACAGGTCGCGATGCCGCGCGGGTCGATCCACTCGTGCAGCAGGTTGGCCGTGTCGCCCTTCCCCGCGCCGTCTACGCCGCAGAGCAGCAGGAGCACGCGGAAGTCCGCCTCGCGCAGCTCGTTCTGGATCTCCAGCAGCTCGACGCGCAGGCGCTGCTCCGCCCGGCGAAATTCCCGCTTGGTGACCGTGCCGGACTCGGCCTGGTCGAACGGCGAATCGCTCTGCGTGGCTTGCTTGGAGGTCATACCGGGCTGGGGGGGCTGGGCCCTCCGGGGTCCACCGAAGGATGTCGGATTCGGGTGGGGCGGGAGCGAATCCCGCGAGAGTGGGCCCTCGAGACGCCCGGGTCGATACGAACCGGGGAGTTTCTCGCTACGCTCTAGGGCTCCTGGTGTATCGGCACCGGGCGAACGACCCTTGACCGCCCCACGGGACCCCATTGGAAGGACCAACCTCGTGCGACTGACCGCTCTCTCCGTGCTCCTGCTGGCTCTCGCGAGCTGCTCCAGGAACTCCGATGCGTCGGGCTCCCGCGCGCTGATCCAGAACAAGGGATCGGACACGCTCGTCAACGTCGCCCAGGCCTGGGCGGAGAACTACAAGCAGCACGATCCCGACGTGGCCGTCGCGGTCAGTGGCGGAGGCTCCGGGACGGGGATCTCGGCGCTCATCAACGGCACGGTCGACATCGCCAACTCCAGCAGGAAGATGAAGCCGAAGGAGCTCGAGATGGCTCGCAAGAACGGCATCGAGCCGGTCGAGTTCATCGTCGGCTTCGACGCCCTCGCGGTCTACCTGCACCGGGACAACCCGATCGACACCCTCACCATCGACCAGCTCGCCGACATCTACGGCGAGGGCGGGACGACGGACACGTGGGACCAGCTCGGGGTGGACGTCCCCGGCTGCAGGAGCGCCGAGGTCGTGCGCGTCAGCCGTCAGAACAACTCGGGCACGTACGTCTATTTCAAGGAGACGGTGCTCGGGATGAAGCGGGACTACCGGCTCGGCTCGCGTGACCTGCACGGCTCGAAGGACGTCGTCGACCTCGTGGCCCACACGCCCTGCGCCATCGGGTACAGCGGCCTGGCCTACGCGACGCCGGAGGTCAAGATCGTGGCCATCGCGACGACGCCCGGCGAGCCGGGCGTGCTGCCGACCGTCGGGACGGCCCTCGATCGGACCTATCCGATCGCGCGGCCGCTCTTCATGTACACGGCCGGCGAGCCCGAGGGGGTCGTCAAGGAGTACCTCGACTGGATCCTCAGCGACGAAGGCCAGTGCATCATCCGCGCCAAGGGATATGCTCCGGTCCTCCCCGTGACCTGCGACTGACCGGGCGCAGGAAGTAGCGGGGGGGAGGAGCCCATGAGCCACTACGAAGAGCGCCTCGAGCGCGACGTCGAATCCCTGCGGTCGCGCGTGCACGCGCTCTCGGAACGCGTCCACGTCGGCCTGGATCACTCGGTGCGCGCGCTCCTGACGCTCGACAAGCAGCTGGCGTCACGGACGATCCTCGGGGACCTGCCGATCAACCGCGAGGTGCGCTCGATCGACCGCGCGTGCCACGCCTTCGTGGCCCAGCATCTGCCGAGCGCCGGTCACCTGCGGCTCGTCTCCTCGATCCTGCGCCTCATGGTGGCGCTCGAGCGCGTAGGGGACTACGCGGTCACGATCAGCCGTGAGACCGTTCAGCTGTCCGCGCCGCCGCCCGAGGCCGTGGCCCAGGACATCGAGATGATGGCCGCCCGGGGCCGCGAGCTGTTCCGGCAGGCGATGCGCTCCTTCGACGAGCAGAGCGCGGACCTGGCCCGCGGCACGAAGGGCATGGCGGCGCAGCTCGGCGGGACCTTCGGCAAGGTCTTCTCGGACCTGATCCGCGCGGCGGAGGAGGGCACGCGCCCGATCCAGGACCTGTTCGCGCTGCTCGTCGTCTTCAACCGGCTCGAGCGCGTGCACGACCAGGCCAAGAACATCTGCGAGGAGACGCTCTTCGCGGCCGAGGGCCTGACGAAGGAGCCCAAGATCTACCGCGTGCTCTTCCTCGACGCGCGCAACGATCGCGACTCCGCGCTGGCCGAGGTGATCGCGCGCCGGACCTTCCCGCAGAGCGGGCGCTACGCCAGTGCCGGCTGGGACCCGGGCGACGCGTTCGTGCCGGGGCTCGCGGCGTTCGCGAGCGAGCACGGCTGCGAGATCCAGAAGGAGGCACCGGACCGCATCGTTCCGATTCACGAGGAGCTGGCGAGCTACCACGTCATCGTGGCCCTCGAACCCGGAGCCCGCGAGCACATCCCGGAGCTGCCCTTCCACACCGTCCTGCTCGAGTGGCAGGCTCCCGCGGGGGAGGAGTCCCTCGAGGACCGCTACAAGCGACTGGCCCACGAGATCCGCGAGCTGGTCGAGACGCTGCGGGGCGAGGACGCCTCCTGACGATGGTGCGCACCGCCGGCCGCGCCACCGACGCCCGCGACCTCGCCTGGTACGTGGACAAGACCGTTCAGGTGCTCGTCTTCGCGGGCGGCATCTCGGCGATCGTGTTCATCATCGGGATCTTCGTCTTCATCACGGCGGAGGGCGCGGGGTTCGTGTTCGGCGAGATGGACTTCGTCGACTTCTTCACCTCGCCGCGCTGGGCGCCGACGTCCAGTCACAACCCGACCTACGGAACCCTGGCGCTCGTGGCGGGAACGGCCAGCGTGACGGGCCTCGCCATGGTCGTGGCCGTCCCGTTCTCCCTGGGCGCGGCGATCTACATCGCGGAGTTCGCGCGCGGCCGCACGCGCGAGACGCTCAAGGTGCTGGTCGAGCTCCTGGCCGCGATCCCCTCGGTGGTGTGGGGCTTCATCGGGCTCACGATCATGAATCCGCTGATCATCGATCTCTTCGACGTTCCGGTCGGGCTCAACGTGCTGAACTCCGGCGTGATCCTGGGCCTGATGGCCGCTCCGATCATGACGACGATCGCGGAGGACGCGCTGAAGGCCGTCCCCGACGGCTACCGCGAGGCGGCCGAGGCGATGGGCGCGACGCGCTGGCAGGTGATCTACAAGGTGGTCCTCCCGGCGGCCAAGAACGGGCTCGTCGCCGCGGTGCTGCTGGGCGTCGGGCGCGGCTTCGGCGAGACGATGGCGGTCCTGATGGCCAGCGGGCACTCGGTCAACCTGCCGACCAGCCCGTTCGACTCCGTGCGCGCCTTGACGGCCACCATCGCCGCGGAGCTGGGCGAGACGGCCGTGGGCTCCGACCATTACCGCGCGCTGTTCACGCTCGGGATCTTCCTGTTTCTCGTGACGTTCGTGATCAACGTCACGGCGGACCTGATCGTGCGCGGCATCCGCAAGAGGTGAATGATGTTCGAGCGCACGGAGCTGAACGCCAGGAATCGCAGGACGGAGAAGCTCGTCCGCATGCTGTTCGCGACGATGACGTCGCTCCTGATCCTGCCCGTTCTCGTCATCCTCGGCGTCCTGATCTACAAGGGCGGGCCCGCGGTCTCGATCGACTTCCTGTTCACCGATCCCGAGAACGGCATGACCGAGGGCGGGATCTTCCCGGCCCTGGTGGGGACGGTCTGGCTCGTGGCCGTGGCGCTCCTCGCCTCCGTGCCGGTCGGCGTCGCGGCGGCGCTCTACCTCAGCGAGTACGCCCCGGACAACTTGCTCACGCGGACCATCAACCTGGCGATCATCAACCTCGCCGGCGTGCCGTCGATCGTCCACGCGCTGTTCGGCGTGGGTGCCTTCGTCATCTTCTTCGGCTTCGGCACGAGCATCCTGGCCGCCAGCCTCACGCTCGCGATCATGACCCTGCCGGTCGTCATCGTGTCGACGCGCGAGGCGCTGCAGTCCGTGCCGATGGCCTTCCGCGAGGCGTGCTGGAACATGGGCGCGACCCGCTGGCAGACGATCCGCAAGGTCGTGCTGCCCAACTCGATCAGCGGCATCCTGACGGGCGTGATCCTCGAGGTCTCGCGCACGGCCGGCGAGACCGCCCCGATCATGTTCACCGGCGCGGCCTTCTTCCTGCCGTTCCTGCCCCAGAGCGTCTTCGACCAGACGATGGCCATGTCGCTGCACCTGTTCGTGGTTTCGACCCAGGTGCCGGACGTCCCCGAGGAGCTCCCGTTCGGCGTGGCGCTCGTGCTGATCTGCATGGTGCTCCTGATGAACGCGCTCTCGATCGGCTTCCGCACCTACCTGCGGGGGAGGAAGAAGTGGTAGGCGAGCCCAAGCTGGAGGTGCGCGACCTGGCGATCCGCTACGGCGACCACGTCGCGCTGTCGGGCGTCAACCTCGACGTGCGTCCGAACGAGATCTTCGGGATCATCGGACCCGCCGGCAGCGGCAAGACGTCGTTCCTGCGGGCGCTGAACCGCATGAACGAGTTCACGCCCGCGATGCGGGTGGATGGCCAGGTGGCTCTCGACGGGCGCGAGGTGCGCCGGTGGCGCAACGTCTACGCGCTGCGTCGGCGCATCGGCGTCGTGTTTCCGCTGCCCGTCGGCCTGCCGCTCAGCGTGTTCGACAACGTGGCGCTCGCGCCGCGCCTCGCGGGTGTGCGCAAGAAGTCCGAGCTCAACCCGATCGTGGAGCGCTGCCTGCGGCGCGCGGCGCTCTGGGACGAGGTCAAGGACCGCCTGAACTCGCTCGGCAGCCTCCTCTCCGGCGGCCAGCAGCAGCGTCTGACCATCGCCCGCGCGCTGTCGCAGGAGCCCGAGCTCTTGCTGCTCGACGAGTTCTCGATCGCCGTCGATCCCGTGACCACGATGCGCATCGAGGAGGTGCTGAAGGATCTCAAGAAGGAGATCACGATCATCCTCGTCACGAACCTCGTGCAGCAGGCGCGGCGGCTCGCCGACCGCACCGCCTTCTTCCTGAACGGGGAGTGCGTCGAGATCGCGGAGACGGAGCGGCTGTTCACGCACGAGGCGCGCGATCCGCGGACGACGGACTACGTGGAGGGGCGCTTTGGCTGAGAAGCAACCCGTCGCCATCCGGACCCGCGACCTGAACCTCTGGTACGGGACGTTCCAGGCCCTCTTCGACGTCAACCTGGCGATCCCGCAGGGGCTCATCACCTCCCTGATCGGCCCGTCGGGGTGCGGGAAGTCGACGCTCCTTCGCAGCGTCAACCGCATCACCGAGCGTCTGGGCTACGTGCGCACGACCGGCAGCATCGAGGTCCTGGGACACGACGTCTGCGGCGCGTCCGTCGAGCTCAGTCAGGTCCGCAAGCAGGTCGGCATGGTGTTCCAGCGCCCGAATCCGCTGCCGATCTCGATCCGCGAGAACGTGCTCTTCGGCTACCGCATGCACACGGGGAAGGGCGCGCGCGGCGAGCGGGAAGCGCGCGAGGAGATCGTGGAGGACGCCCTCAGGCAGGTGCTGCTCTGGGACGACGTCAAGGATCGGCTCGACGACCGGGCGACGGGCCTCTCGCTGGAGCAGCAGCAGAAGCTCTGCATCGCGCGCCTCCTGCCCGTGAAGCCCGCCGTCCTGCTCATGGACGAGCCCTGCTCGGCCCTGGATCCGAAGGCCACCGAGGCGGTCGAGGAGCTGATCTGGGAGCTGAAGGGCCGCTTCACGATCCTGATCGTGACCCACAACATGGCCCAGGCGCGCCGGGCGAGCGAGGAGTGCATCTTCATGCTCCTCGGCAAGGTCGTGGAGCACCAGCAGACGAGCGAGATGTTCGTGACGCCGAAGCATCGCGAGACGGCGGACTACATCGAGGGCCGGTACGGTTAGGCTCGGCGCGTGGCGAAGACACTGGTCATCGTCGGCGAAGGCGAGAGGGTGCCCTTCCTGCGGGGGATCCTCACGCGCGCCATTCAGGACGCCGGGGTTGCCTTCGACGAGGCCTACCGCGTGGCCACGGCGGTCCGCGACGAGCTCCGGGAGGTCGAGGAGGTCACGTCCGGCGACCTCCGCGAGCGAGTCGCGGTGCACCTCCAGCCCTTCGGGCAGGCCGCGGTCGACCGCTTTCGCCACCCGGAGATGCCGACGATCCTCGTCCGCTCTCCGCACGGAGAGATCTCGCCCTACTCGCGCGGCCGTCTCCGGCTGCGCCTCGAGGCGTGCGGGCTGGGTCCGACGGCGGCCATCGGCCTCGCCAGCCTGATCCAGGAGCGCCTCGTCTCGCACGGCATCCAGGAGACGACCACGATCGACCTGCGGCGCCTGATCCACGACCGCCTGAAGCAAGCCCACGGCGAGAAGGCGGCGCGGCACTACCTGGTGTGGGAGGAGTTCCACGACAGCGGCGAACCCCTGCTGATCCTGCTGGGCGGCGCCACGGGGACCGGCAAGAGCACGATCGCCAGCGACGTCGCGCACCAGCTCGAGATCATCCGCACACAGCCGACGGACATGCTGCGCGAGGTCATGCGCATGATGATCCCGTCGCGGCTCATGCCCGTGCTGCACAAGTCGACCTTCAGCGCCCACGATGCGCTGCCGTTCTCCCAGATCCCCGGGGTCGACTCCGAGGCGCGCCTCGCGCACGGCTACATGACGCAGGCCACGCTGATCGAGGTCGGCTGCGACGCCGTCGTCCAGCGCGCGCTGTCCGAGCGCGTCTCGCTGATCCTGGAAGGCATTCACGTGCACCCGAAGTGGATGATGTCGGTGGCGGCGGAGTGCTCGGGGGCGATCGTGGCCCCCGTCATGCTGGCCGTGCTGCGCCCCGAGGTGTTGCGCTCGCGCTTCCTCGGTCGCAGCCGCGAGGCCCCGGACCGCCGCGCGCGGCGCTACCTCGACCACTTCGACGAGATCCGGCGCCTGCAGTCGTTCCTGCTGTCGGAGGCGGATCGCTGCGGAGTTCCGATCGTCACGAACGGCGACCGCGACCGCGCGACCCACCAGGTGCTCGGCAGCGTGATGCAGGTGCTGGGCAAGCGCTTCGAGGGGCGTCCGGAGCGAGTCCTGGAGCGGAAAGAGGGAACGTGAAGACCAAGAAGGGACTGCTCGTCGTCCTCGACGGCGCGGGCGACAGGCCCCAGCCCGAGCTGGGCGGCCTGACTCCGCTGGAGGCCGCGCGCACGCCGAACCTCGACCGGCTCGCCGCGGCGGGCGTGTGCGGACTCTTCGACCCGCTCGGACCGGGGATCCCCGTGGACACGCACGTCGGGCTCGGCGTCCTCCTCGGACTCCCCTGGAGCGACGCCCTCGGGCTCCCGCGCGGTCCGGTGGAGGCCGCCGGCGTCGGACTGCCGGTCCAGGCGGGGGAGGTGGCCATGCGCTGCAACTTCGCGACCGTCGAGCCCCCGGCGAGCGCCGGAGAGCGCTGGCGTATCGTCGACCGGCGCGCCGGGCGCATCCAGGACGGCACGGCCGAGCTCGCGCGCGAGCTCGCCGAGGTCGACCTCGGCGACGGGATCCTCGCACGCTTCCGGCCCGCGACCCAGCACCGCGCCGTCCTGCTGCTCTCGGGCAGGGAGCTCTCGGGGAAGGTCGGCGACACCGATCCGGGCAGCGCGGTGCGGGAACCTCGTGTGGAGCCCTGTCGCGCGCTGGATCCCGACGACGCGGCGGCCCGCCGCACGGCGGCGGCGGTCGAGCGCTTCCTCGCGCTCGCGCGCGAGCGCCTCGGGTCCCATCCGGTCAACTCGGCGCGCGCCGAGCGCGGCTTGCCGCCCGCCAACGGCGTGATCACGCGCGGCGCCGGCATGCTCCCCGCCCTCGACAGCATCGTGAACCGCTTCGGCCTGCGGGCCGCCGTCGTCGCGGCCGAGCGCACCGTGCTGGGGCTGGCGGAGCTCTTCCGGCTCACGACGCTCACCTCGTCCACGTTCACGGCGCTGCCCGACACCGACCTCGCCGGCAAGGCGGCCGCCGCGCGCGAGGCCCTGGAGACGCACGACCTGGTCCTGGTCCACGTGAAGGCACCCGACATCTGCTCGCACGACGGCGACCCGCGCGGCAAGCGCGACGTCCTCGAGCGCGTGGACGAGGCCTTCGCGTCCCTGCTGGAGCCCGTGGACCTCGCGATCGGCATCGGCGCGGACCACTCCACCGACAGCGCGCGCGGCGACCACTACGGAGACCCCGTCCCCGCCATCCTCTACACGCCGCGCGGCCGCCGCGACGCCGTCGAGAGCTTCGGCGAAACCGCGTGCCTCGCCGGCGGCATGGGCCGCCTCACGGGCAGCCAGTTCCTGATGAGCCTGCTCGACGCAATGGACGCCGTCCCGACGTTCCGCGCGTCGAACCGCAGCGCATTCGGCCTCGACTAGAAGATCCGTCCAGGCAGGTCTGCCGCTCCCACGGAGGCTACACCTCTGCGAGGGTCTTCCATGCCTTCCAGAGGAACCCGGCGACCGTCCAGAAGAGGAGCACGTAGGGGTTCTCGTCGAACGCACCGCGGCGGAAGAGGACGGTCTGCAGGGCTGGATCTCCGACGAACGGACGCAGGATCCAGGCGAGCTTCACGGCCACGAAGGCATACAGCACACCCCATGCGGCCAGGCCGACGCCATGGTTGCGAGAACGCGCGAGGAGCGGCCGGTAGTGCCGGACGAGCGTGACCTGCGCCGCGCAGGAAGCTGCCGCGAACGCGCCGGCGTTCTGAAGGAGGGCGGTGGGGTAGGAAGGGGTCGTGGAGTAGAGCACGAGCGTCACGGGGGCGAGGCTCGCCAGAGCGATGCCCAGTGTGGCCTGAGCGGACAGGACCCCGCGGACCGCCGCCGAGAAGTCGACGCGCAGGCCGAGAGCTGCATTGAGGACGAAGAAGAACGGCATGCAGATGGCGAGCGACCCTCCGAGCAGGACGGGGACCTTGATCGCGGAGTAGACGCTGCCCTCCAGCTTCGAGCCGAACGACCCCATGGCAGCCCCGTAGGCCGCTCCTCCCGCAAGGGTCCAGAGTCCGATGCGTACCCAGGGGACCGCGCCGACGCCTACCGCATGCCGGCCCTCGCTGCGCAGAATGGCGTCGAGGCCGAAGAGCCAGCGCAGCGGCCGTGAGCGCGCACGGTCACAGGTACCGAAGGGCATCGAGCACCCCCTCGAGGACGTTCGCCTCGGTCTCGCGAAGGAACGTGAGCGGGCGGTTGGGATCGCCCACGAACGGGCGCAGGATCCAGCCCATCTGTGCACCAACGATGCCGTGGATCGCGATCCAGAGCAGGAGCAGCATCCGCAAGCGGCGCCTCCCCGAGGTGTCGGCAGGCCCCGGGGTGTCCGGCCCGCCTGGGTCGATGATCGCGCGTGCGGCAGCCCACAGGAATCCCACGCCGATGCAGCCCGAGACCGCGAACACGGTCACGTTCAGAAGCAGCATGAACGGGTAGCTGCGCGTGCACAGCGTGAAGAAGACCGTCACGGGGCCGAGGCTCGCCAGGACGGCTCCGGTTACGGCTGTGGAAGCCAGCAGCAGGCGAGCCGTGTGCTTCGGGTTCAGCCGGGACCGTGCCAGCGCGGAGAGCACATAGAGAGACGGAGCCGTGACGAGGAGGGTCAGGATGCACAGGGCAGGCACCTTGACGGCTGCATAGGCGACTTGCTGCAGGCCGCCCGACTCGTGCCGGATGGCGGCGTAGAGCCCCACGCACACGCCGTACACGCCGCAGAGGACGACCCCCACGGCGAGCAGCCGCCGCGAACTGGCGCTCACGCGCCCGGCGCGGAGGTCTTCTGGCCGCGTGTACTCCCCACGCAGCAGCGCATCGACTCTTTGAATCCAGTGCTCCATGATCGCTTCGAGTGTGGCAGTCGCCCACACGTGCCCTCGGGCAGCTTCTTCACCCCCGAAGCGAAGTTCGGTCCGTGGATTCCCGGGACTCTTCCGCTCCGGGCTCGACCGCGGACGCCTTCGGGCGGGTTTCCACGTTTTCGGCGGACCGAATCCGGGTTCCGCGGTGAACTCGGTGGAGATGGTCCCGGATCCAGGAGTTCACTTCCCGAACGCGAACGGCGCGGACGACACGCGGAAGGTCGATGCGGAGCTGCTCGTCGAGCACCGTTCGTTCATGCGCGAGCTCGCGCGCCGGTTGGTGATGGACGATCACCGTGCCGAAGACGTCGTCCAGGAGACGTGTCTCGCGGCCCTGCGCCGGCCCCCGCGCGCCGAGACCTTGCGCCCGTGGCTCGCGCGGGTCGTCAGGAACATCGCACTCAACTCCAGGCGAGCCGAGGGGCGCCGTGATGCGCGCGAACGGTCCATACCGCCACCGCTCGACGAACCATCCCCGGAGGACATCGTGGCGCGGCTCCGCACTCAAGGGCTGGTCGTCGCGGCCTTGCAGGACCTGGGCGAGGCGTACCGTTCCGCTCTCTACCTGCGATTCTACGAAGAGCTACCGCCCCGCGAGATCGCGCGCCGCCTGGGGATTCCCGTGGAGACGGTTCGCAGCCGGATCCGTCGCGGACTGGAGGCGCTGCGAACACGCTTGGACAGCGAGTACGGAGGTGACCGAGGCTCGTGGTGCGTAGCGCTCGTTCCATGGTGCGGACGAGCTCGGGAGGCGGTGCCGCGCGCCCTGCCGCGCGCCCTGCCCCACGTTGCGAAGGGGGCCTTCCTGTCGCTGGCCCTGAGCGTCTGCGTCGTTGTCGCGGGTTTGCCGCCTGCCTCTCCCGTCCGGGGCATTGCCGCATCGAACCTTGCCATCGAGCCGGCGGTGCCGAGCGGGCACCCCGTTGACAGGCGCGGGGAAGAGGCCATCCCAAGCCGCAGCGCCGTCGGCCTCGCTCTCGCCGCGGCCCGAACCTGCGCCCCGCAGGTGGCGATCCTGGGTCGTGCGATCGACGCGCGTACCGGGGAACCGATCCCGCGACTTCGTATCGAGCTGTGCCAACCCGGAGGTTCCCCGGAGGTGGTGACGACCGCACTCGACGGGCGCTTCGAGAGTGCCCAAGCGTACGGGCCCGGCGAGCTGGTCGTAACCTTCGCGCAGCGTGCGGGAGGTGGGGAGCTTCCGCCTGGACCGGTGACGGCTCAGGTGCCGATTGGCGGCGGCCACCTCGAGCTACCGGTCGAGATCGGCCCGACGTACCACGTGCGCGCAGACTTGCCGGCGGATGTGGCGTGGAGCGACTTCTCCGCATTCCTCCGTGAAGGCGGCCGTGAAAGGCATCCCGTGGAGGCTGTCCTCCTGACGGACTTCGACGAGCGTACGGTCCGCGTGCGTTTCGACTCCATGCCGGCTCTGAGCTTCCTGTCGGGCGGCACGAGGTCCGCGTTCGAGCTGGAGCTAGAGAGCTTCGACCGCTTCTGGCTCGGCAACTCCGTGGTCCCGGCGAGCGCGGGCATCCACCGCGAGGCCGCAGCCGTGGAGTGGCGCGAGTGCGGGCGCGTTCGGGGATCGCTTCGCGGCCGGACCGGCGTTCCCCTGCCGGGCGTTCGTCTCGCGGCCTACTCACCGGATGCTCGACCCCGGACGGGACTCACCGGGGACCATGGAGACTTCATCTTGGGTCCACTTCCGCCGGGCCCATGGCGCGTCGCGATCACGGACGGTCGGTACGCCTCGAACGAGGCAGAGATCCGGGTCGCGCCGGGCGAAGAAGCCGTGCTCGCGCTGGTGGGGTGGGCTCTCCCTTCCACGTCGATCGCCGGCCGACTGACGAGCCGCACGGGAACGCACCTTCCGAGCGGCGAAGTCGTTCTGGTGGATCCGGAGCATCCCGAGATCACATTCCGCGCCGAGCCGGTCGTCGAGGTCGTGGGCGAGTCGGTCTCGGCGACGTTTCGGTTCGAGGACGTGCCCGCGGGTCGCTACGACCTGATCCCACCCATGCGAGACGGATTCGCGTGGTCTCCTCCCCGGATCCGGGTCACCGGGCAGTCGGGGGATCATGAGTTCGAGTGTCGGGACGACGTTCCCGCCTACGACCTGGGTTTCCGTGTGTTCGACCGCTCGACCGGGCAACCCCTCGACGATGCGCGGGCCTCGTTCCTCATCGACCGCTACTCGATCGGCAAGGAAGCTGCGCTGCGCACCGGGTTCGATGGAGACCCACGTCCGCTCGTCTTCGGCGCCGTTGCTCTCCGCGGGATACCGGAGGGCGTACCGGCCCACTGGATCGTGGAGCACGAGGGATACCGGGTAGCAGGTGGTGACGCGCGGGAGACGCGAGGAGGCCGCGAGCGCATCGTCGATGTCTACCTGGAGCGCGCGTGGACCGCCAGCTTCCGGATCCACGGTGTCGCGCAGCACGGCAGAGCGGTCCCCTTGAGCGGAGTACGGCTGGAGACCGTCGGCGGATCGCTCCTGGGCACCAGCCTGCAGGATGGCAGCTTGACCGTGGAGCTGAGCTACGACCCCGGCCGCGTGCGGCTCGTCCTCGAAGGCTGGACAGTGACCGGGTGGGAGGGCTTCTTCATGGGCCGCCGGCTTCGTGAACTCGACGAACACGCGGTACGGATGGAGCGCCCGTAGAACTCCCGAGGCAGCCTTCCTGACCTCCGCGGTGCCCGCGGAGCCTGGCATCGACAGCGCTCGACGCGGGACACGATTCACGCCTCGGGACGCTGGCGGGCGCCCTTCAGAGGCTCGCGGCGGACCATCTCGAGCGTGGTCTCCGTGCGCGCGTAGCGGCGGAAGCCGAGCAGGTGGAACACCTGCAGGGCGAACCAGCGCGCGCTCGCGCGGTCGATGTGGAAGGCTCCCGCGAGCTCGGGGTGGCGCTTCACGCCGGGCAGCCAGTGGGCGAAACGATCCACGCGCAGCCGTCGCAGGAACGCGGACAGCGCGAGCCAGGCCGGGTGGACGCGGTGGATGACGAAGAAGCCGTCGCCGCCCTGCTGCTGGTAGAGCGGCATCAGGATCAGGCCGCTCCGCGGGGACGTGATGGGGCCGCGCGCGTCTCGCGCCAGCTGCTCGCCCGCACGGACGGGCTGGAAGCACCGGAATCCCGGCAGCATCGCGAAGCCGTCCCCCGGCACGACGGGGTGGCGGTGGCGCACCTCGACCACGCCCGGCCGCGAGGGCTCGTTGCGCGCGAGGAGCTCGCGGGCGCGCGCGACCTCGTCGCGAACGCCGGGCTCCAGCACGCCGCAGCTCTCCATCGCGATCCACACGGCGGCCTCGGCGTGGTCGACCGACGTGGTCGCGGAGTGCTGGCCGGCCTCGAAGCCGATGGCCGTGATCCCGAGCTGGTTCAGGTAGCCGACCAGCGTGCCGGAGAGCTCCTCCTCGAGGCCGAGGACGTGCGGGACGGGGAGGTCGAAGGCCATCGCGCGGTTGGCGAGCGTGTCGTCGAGGCTCGTGAAGGCCGGCCCGTTCCCCGAGGTCGAGTGCAGGTCGAGAACGCTGGCCTCGGAGCACTCCGCGAGCGCGTGCTCCAGCGCCGCGTCGAGCTCGCGCAGCTCGCTCTCCTCGGGCGTGACCGCATCCCCGCCGGCGCGCAGGCGCGCCAGACGGTCGGCGAACCAGATGCGGTTCAGGTCCTCCTCCAGGAACCGCTGTCCGCGCTCCAGCGCCTGTCGGTTGCCGGCCAGCCCGACCAGGCGACCCCGCAGTCCGCGCGGATCGCGTTCGAGCCGGGGCAGGAGGCGCTGCAGCGCGAGGACGCCCGGCAGCTCGTTGCCGTGCAGGCCGCACACGCAGATCAAGGCCGGGCCGCCCGGGGGACCGAGGCTTCCTAGCTGGCGCGGGACCTCCGGCAGCGCGTGGGGCGGTCTCCCTTCCGCCGGAGAGCTCGTCGTCGATTCCGTGCGCATGGCGTCGCGACAAAATACCTCGCGCGCGGACGGCGTGCGCGAGCGAGGCCGGGTTCGGTGCTCGCGGCGGCCGACGATTACGCAACCGTTCCGGCCCGTGTACTCCTTCGAGCGTAGCGGTCTGCTCGAACCGTCGATCCGGTCGCGCCCGCGAGCCGCGAGACCGGCCACACGTGTCTGCGGAACGAGCCGCGCGGAGATAGAATTCCGACACGATGACGGCGCGAGCATCCAGCAGGGGAGAGGAGCTCGCCCAGTTCGCGCGTCTGCAGGAGCGCCTCGGTCCGCTCTGGGAGCGCGTGTTCCCCGACCCGCGGGAGCCGCGCACCGTGGTCGTCGTCCCGAGTCTGTCGTTCGACTGGGACGTGATCCGCAAGATCGACGGCCTGCCGCACTACGAGGAGCGGCTGCTCTGCATGCTGATGCTGCTGCGCCTGCCGCGCACGCGCATCGTCTACGTGAGCAGCCAGCCCATCGCGGCGCCGATCGTCGACTACTACCTGCAGCTCCTGGACGGCGTGCCGTTCGGCCATGCGCGCAAGCGACTGACGCTGCTCGCGTGCCACGACCCCGGACAGCGGCCGCTGACCGACAAGATCCTCGAGCGCCCGCGGCTCCTGAGCCGCATCCGCACGGCGATCCGCGATCCCGAGGGCGCGCACCTCTCCTGCTTCAACGTCACGCACGCCGAGCGCACGCTCGCCGTCCAGCTCGGCATCCCCGTCTACGGCTGCGACCCGTCCCTCGCCGGCCTGGGCTCCAAGAGCGGCGGTCGCGAGATCTTCCGCAAGGCGGGCGTCGAGCTCCCCGCGGGCGCGGAGCGGCTGCGCGATGCGGGCGACGTGATCGACGCGCTGAGCGAGCTGCGCGAGCGCGACGCGACGCTCGAGAGGGCCGTCGTGAAGTTCGAGGAGGGGACCTCGGGCGAGGGCAACGCCGTCTTCTCCTTCGAGAACTGCCCGTCCAGCGGCTCCTTGCGCGGCTGGGTCGCGTCGCAGCTGCCGAAGCGGCTCGCGTGCGAGTCGCAGGGCAAGACCGCCGAGAGCTACATCGAGAAGTTCGCCGAGACCGGCGGCATCGTCGAGGCCTGGGTCCAGGGCGAGAGCCGCCGCTCGCCGTCCTTCCAGGGGCGCGTCGACCCCCTGGGCCGCGTCGAGTGCATCTCGACGCACGACCAGATCATGGGCGGGCCGTCGGGTCAGATCTTCCAGGGCTGCTCGTTCCCGGCGTCGGAGGCCTACCGCCTCGAGGTCCAGGAGGCCGGCCTGCGCGTCGGCCAGGAGCTGCGCGACCGCGGCGCCCTGGGCCGCTACGGCGTCGACTTCGTCTCCGTTTGCACGGGCGAATCCTGGCGCCACTTCGCGATCGAGATCAACCTGCGCAAGGGCGGCACGACACATCCGTACCGCACGCTGCAGTTCCTCACCGGCGGCTCGTACGACGAGGAGACCGGCCTCTTCCGCCTGCCCGACGGACGCCCGCGCTTCTACCACGCGACCGACAACCTGAAGGACCCCCGCTACCGCGCCTTCACGCCGGACGACGTGATCGACGTCGCCGTCGAGAACGACATCCACTTCGACCGCGCCCAGCAAACCGGCTCCGTCTTCCACATGATCGGCGCCGTGGCCGGCTGGGGCAAACTCGGCGTCGTCTCGGTCGGCAAGAGCCGCGAGGACGCGAGCCAGCTCTACCGCTCCACCGTCGAGATCCTCGACCACGCCACCGGCGAACCGTCCGCCGCCCCGGCGACGGCGAGCTGACCCGGCCACCGGTGTTCGTCGCGCCGGACCGGCTGCGTCACGGGCTGACGCGCACGGGCCAGCCGGTCGCTTCGATGCGGCTCGCGAAGGCCTGCAGCCACTCGGCGGGCAGGGCGGAGAGTTCCGGGGCCTCGGGCTGGTGCGAGGGGCGGGCGAGGCCGTAGAGCAGGACGCCTTCGAGCTGAGACGGAGGGGTGGCGCGCAGGTCGCCGAGGGCGGAGAGGTAGGCGTCGAGTTCCTCGTCGGACGGCGGCGCGCCGTTGCGCGCGAAGACGCAGGTCTGGATCCACGTAGGGCAGAGATCGGCGGCCGTGCGCAGGTTCGCGAGGGAGCGCTCGGCTCCCGTCGTCGCGTCGTTCACCTCGCGCTGGCCCGCGTCGGTCGCGCGGTCGAGCTTGAACCAGACCTCTCCGCCGAGGTCGGCCAGTCGCCGCAGGCCCTGTTGCACGCGTTCGCCGTGGACCATCGAGCCGTTCGTGATCAGGACGACCTTCAGGCTGCCGACGAGGCCGCGGCGCTCGAGCGCGCAGCCGACGACCTCGAGCGCTGCCTCGAAGTCCGGAGAGCCCGTCGGCTCGCCGTTGCCCGACAGCGCGACGTCGTTCAGGCGCCGCGCCTCCGCGGGCACGTGCCGTTCCATGTAGTCGCCGTCGAGCAGCGCGGCGAGCATCTCCTCGAGCTCCCGCTCCAGCAGCGCGAGGTCGATCGCCGGTCCGACGCCGCGCACGAGCCCCGGCACCTGGCAGTACACGCAGCGCCAGTTGCACGCGTTGTTCGGGTTCAGGTTGACGCCCAGCGACACGCCGCGCGCGCGGCGCGAGACGACCGGGTACACGTAGGTCATCCCGGCGACGTCGCGGTCGTGCAGGCGGGTGGTCAAGCGCAAGGGTTGGGGTCCATTCGGGGGCGGAGGTGGACGGCGGGCGCGCACCCGGCTAGAAGTCCGGGTGCCATGGGCGAGTACATCCTCGGCACCGACGCGGAAGAGCTCAAGCGCCTGCAGCTGCAACAGAGGGTGTGGGGCGGCGTCACCGCGGCCTTCCTCGACCGTCTCCCGACGATCGCGGGCGGCCGCGCGCTGGACGTCGGCTGCGGCCCGGGGCTGCTGCTGGGCGACCTGCGCGGCCGCGTGGGGGAGCGCGGCGAGGTCGTCGGCCTCGACGAATCGGCTCCCTACGTCGACCACGCCCGCGCCCGCGTGGCCGAGCAGGGCTTCGACAACGTCCGCGTCGAGCACGGCACGCTCGAGGAGTTCGACCTCGGCGCGGAGGCCTACGACCTGATCCTCCTGCGCTGGGTCCTCGGATTCGTTCCCGGGCCCGAACGCCAGATCGAGCGCTTCGCGCGCGCGCTGCGCCCCGGCGGCGTCGTCGCGGTCCAGGACTACAACCACGAGGGCGTGTCGCTCTTCCCCGAGAGCGCGGGCTTCCGCGCCGTGATCGACGCCACGCGCCGTCTGTACGCCACGCGCGGCGGCGACCCGTGGATCGCCCCGCGCCTCCCGCGCCTGTTCCGCGACGCGGGCCTCGAGCTCTGCGACATGCAGCCCAACGCCCAGGCCGGCGGCCCCGACTCCGGCGTCTTCGCCTGGGCCGACGCGTTCTTCACGTACCACGCCGGCCGCATGGCGGATGCGGGCGTCCTGTCGCGCGAGGACTGCAACCGCTTCCACCGCGAGTGGTCCGAACGCCGCGCCGACCCCTGCGCACTCTTCTTCTCGCCCTTCGTCGTCGACGCGGCGGGCCGCAAGCCGAGCTAGGGCCTCGCGTCCCCGTGGGGGGCGCTCAGCCGGGGGCGCTGCGCAGCGTCTCGACGTGCGCCGCGGCGCTGGCGGCGAGGGCTTCGAGGTCGTAGCCGCCTTCCAGCAGCGAGACGACGCGGCCTTCGGCGCTCTGGCGCGCGACCTGCAGCAGGCCCGCGGTCATGCGGCGGTAGGCGTCCTCGGTGAGCAGCGTGCGCGCCAGCGGGTCGC
>CAYGPA010000046.1:10194-17795 GCA_964351535.1 uncultured Planctomycetaceae bacterium | reverse complement strand
CCCGGTTCCCTCGGAACCGCAGCCCCCATGGATTCCGCGACCCCGGAGCAGCCTCGTAGGCGCGCGTACCGCGCCGCGGTCACCGCTGTCGTGACGCTGCTGGTCGTGCTCGGCATCGGCGAGGCCGGAGCCCGGTACCGACTGGGCGACGCGAGCTTGCCGCGCGACCGGGACTTCACTCCCCAGATGCGCTGTGGCATGCACGACGCGGAGCTCGGCTGGCGGCTGCGCCCCGGCGCGCGCACGCGCATCGGCGCGTTCGGCGACGCCGATGCGTACGAGATCGCGATCAACGAACAGGGGCTGCGCGACGAGGCTCATCCCTACGCGAAGCCGCCCGGCGTCACGCGCATCCTGCTGCTCGGCGACTCCGTGGCCTGGGGGTGGGGCGTGCCCGTGGACGTGGGCTTCGCGCACCACCTGGAGCGCCTGCTGGGCCCGGACGTCGAAGTCGTCAACGCAGCCGTGCCGGGTTGGAGCACGGACCAGGAGCAGTGGTGGCTCGAGTCCGAGGGGCATCGCTACGAGCCCGACCTCGTCCTGGCGACCTTCATCGTCAACGACCTGCCCGGCAACGCGAGCGTGCACATGCACGGACTCGACAAGCCGCGCTGGACGCGCACGCGAGATCGCGAGTGGGTCGTCGAGGGGCGGCCCGTCCCGGACGTCCCGGCCAGGTTCGTCCCGCCGCCCGGCGACCTGTGGAAGAAGCTGATGCACCACTCCGCGCTACTCCGCCTGGCCTGGACCGCGCGCCGGCCCGACGTGCCGGCGATGGACCTCGATCGGAAAGTGCGAGAGCCGGGTCGTCCGAAGGCCACTCCGGACGAGATCACGGTGCACGCTTTTCGCCGCATGAAGAAGACCTGCGACGAGATCGGCGCGCCCCTCGCGGCGGTCTACATTCCGCACCTGCAGGACATGGGGCTGCTCTCGCCCGATCACCGACCCCCTCCCGACTCGGGCGGCCCGATCCTGACGGACCTGTCGCGCTTCCTCGACCAGGTCGGACGTCAGACCGGCTTTCGCTCGCTGTCCATCGACCGCGATCTGCTGGTCGCCGTGCAGCGCGGCGAGATGCTCATGATCCGCCCGGACGGTCACCTGAGCGAACGCGGCCACGAGGTCGTCGCCGAGGCGCTCGCGCAGCGCCTGAGGCCGATGCTGGAGGCCTCCCGCCGCCGCTGACCGCGACCGGGTCTCGCGTCAGCTCCCGATCGTGAAGCGGACGCCGTCGGTGAGCCCGTCGTTGAACGAGTCCACGCCCGGGTCGCGGTAGATCCACTGGCAGTGCACCTCGCGCCCGGCGGTCAGCGCAGGGTCGTTGCCGCTCTGGATCGTCGCATTGAAGTTGCGCCGCAGCTCGCCGGGGCAGAAGCCCGCGCCCGGGCTGCCGGAGTTCTTGGGCGGCAGCACGCGGACCAGCGGAGCCTTCACGCAGAGCGTCCCGTTGTGGAACGTGAGGTTGGCCGAGCCGCCGATTCCGTACAGCAGGATGCCGAACTCGTCCGGCATCACGTCGTTGCCGCGGACCTGGAACGGCGCACTGGACGAGACGCTCGGCAGGCCCGTGTGGCTCATGAACGGCAGGCAGAAGCTCGAGTTGATCTTGCCCTGGCAGTACGTGGTCGGAGCGCCCGTGCAGGTCGCGAGCTGCTCCAGCGACACTCTCGCGTTCAGGCGGCCGTGGCCGAAGAAGTCGTCGCGTCCGAGCGTGTCCTCGGCGCCGGGTCCGACCTGATCCTCCGCGCCGCTCTGCAGCGCGCAGTACGCTTCGTCCTGCGTCAGCCCGGGGTGCTGCGCGACCAGCAAGGTCACGATGCCCGCAGCGATGGGCGTGGCCGCGGAGCAGCCGGTGAACAGCGAGCAGCTGTCACCGCCCGACGGGTTGACCGTCCGGACTCCCGCGCCCGGCGCGACGAAGTCCAGCGCGGAGCCGGTTCCCGAGAACGAGGCACGCGCATCGCTCGAGGTCGTGGCCCCGATCGCGATCGTGTCCGGGCTGGCGCCGGGCCAGGAGAGGTCGGCGTCCCCGATTCCGCCGTTGCCGGCGCACGCCATCAGCAAGAGGCCGGCGCTGCGGGCCGCGGAGAGCGCGGTGGCGAGCGATCCCGAGGGAGGGAAATTGATCAGCGACATGCAGACGACCTCCGCGCCGCTCGTGCGCGCGAAGTCGATGCCCTGCACCAGGTTGAAGGTCGAGCCCGAGTTGTTCGAGTTCAGCACCTTCACGGGCAGGATCGTGCAGGCGCGGTCGACCCCGGCCGCCGCGAACGAGTTGTCGGTGTTGGCGGCTGCGAGCCCCGCGACCAGGATGCCGTGCGGGTGATCCGCGGTCGGGTCGGCGTCCGAGTTCACGAAGTCGAATCCGGGCAGCGTCCGTCCCGCGAACTCGGGATTCGCGAAGTCGATCCCCGTGTCGAGGATCGCCAGCACGACCGCGGCGTCGCCGGTCTGGATCGCCCACGCTCCCCGCGCCTCGACGTCCGCGCCGGGCGTGCCGGACTGCCCGGTGTTCTCGAGGTGCCACTGTGCGCCGAAGCAAGTGTCGTTCGGTGCGGGGGCCCCGCCGCCCGTTCCCAGGGCGTTGAGCTCGGCGTGGGTCACCCCCGGCAGCGCCGCGAAGCGTCCGAGCTCCGTCCGCGCGTCGCGCCCGTCGTCGAACGCGATGCGCAGGACCCCGAGGACGGCGACCTCACCGGCCACGAACCCGCCGCGCTCGCGAACGAGCTCCTCGAGCGCGGGTCTCGCCGAGGGGGTGTCGAGGACGACGAGCAGCTCGTCGCGTACGTGGCGCGAGCCGTCCGGCGCCACGGTCACGACCTGCACACGCGGGAGGCTCCAGCTCTCCGGAGTCGTCTGCGCGAGCGCGAGCGCGGGGCTCGCGAGGAGGAGCGCGAGGGGCCTGGAGATCGGAGAGCTCATCGTGGCGTCCTAGTGGTTGCGGAGTACCTGGTCGAGCGTCAGGTCCGCTCTCGTCATCCGAAGGGGCGAGCGATGTTACCGGCCCCGACGGATTCCGGGGGCCCGGGCGAGCGCCTGCCTCCAGCCTACTCGCCGGCGAACAGGAGCCTCCGGCCGACCGTCGAGCACCCCCGGCGCTCGTCCATCCCGCGAGCCGCGGACTCCACCGCGGAGGCGTCCGCGAGGTCGGAACGGCCGCCTCGAGGCCTCGAAGGCCCGCTCGGCTCCTCGCTGGTCCATGGCGCCCGCAGCCTACCAGCCCGCGCCGGGACGCGGGCCGAGACGCCGAACGGGAGCCGCGCGCCCCGCGCGTACCCCTTCACGTGGAGCGTGGTCTCGGCTGCGTGTCCGTGGACTAGCCCGAACGATTCATGAGCACGCAGCCGAAACGAGTTGAGCCGTTTCGATCTACGCGTCATGAATCGTCCGGGCTTCTAGTAGTGGAGCACCTTCAGGCCGCTCGGCTGGCTCGCGGAGCGGCCGTTGCGCGCGTTCATCACTTGCGAGGGGTACTTGAAGACCGAAATTCCCGTGGCGCCGGTGTTGGCGTCGTAGGTGGAGCTCGCGTTGTAGAGCGCGTACGCGGCGTCGAAGCCGAGGTAGCCGGAGCTCGCAAGGGTCCCGCTGACCACGCCCCGCGTGCGCTCGAGCCCGGTGGCGAGGTCCAGGACGAACGTCAACACGTCTCCGCTGTAGGGGGCGGTTCTCGACGAGCCGGCCACGAACACGTTCCCGACTGGATCGACGAGCACGTCGGTCGGTACGTCGAAGCAGCCGACGCAGCTCGCGCCGAACGCATGGGTCCAGAGCTGCGCTCCGGTCTGCGCGTCGCGCCGGATCGTGAAGTAGTCGTCGTTGAAGTTCGAGTTGTCGCCGTCTGGATCGGAGGCTCCCGTGATCACCACGCCACCCTGTCCGTCCAGGACGAGTGCGCGGGCGCTGTGGTCGAAGCCCTGCGCATCGTAGGCCTGCCAGAGCAGCGAACCGTCGGTCCCGCGCAGCTTGATCGTGCTGATCTTGTCGATGAAGTCGATCCCGATCCCGGTCATGTACACGTCCCCGGAGGCGTCGATCACCATGTCCGACGCGAAGTCGCCGCCGTTCACGCCCCAGTTGGCGACCCACTGCTGGGTGCCGTCGGAGGAGTACTTGATCGCCACGTAGTCGGGGTGGTTCGTGAACCACACGCCGTGAACGCGCAGGACGATGTCCCCGGCGGGATCGAACAGGAGCTGACGCCCGTGGTCCTGCGAGTAGGGCGCGAAGGCCGGGCCGTCCCACGTCCGCACCCACTCCATCGCGCCCGTGGAGTCGAACTTGACGGTCATGACGTCGGCGCTGTCGCCGACCGTGCCGCCGGTGACGTACACGTTGCCCGCGGCGTCGGCGATCACGTCGGCGGCGTGCTCCGACTTGAACGGAGCGCTCGCGAACTGGATCGTGTCCAGCAACGCTCCGGTGAGGGCGTCGTACTCGAGCACGAGCACGTCGGCATAGTTCCCGGGTCCTGGCGTGTTTCCGCACACGTAGACCTTGCCGTCCAGGCCCAGCGCGATGCCGCGGGACTGGTCGTGCCAGTTGCCGGGGCCGTTGAACTGGTGCGACCACATCAAGGTCCCGGCGGCGTCGATGGCGACCGTCAGGACGTCCGTGTTCCAGGAGGGGCCGGTGATCCCGGTGGCGTAGGTCACGCCCGCGGGGGTGACGACCATGTCCGAGAAGCCCGAGGAGAGAGCCGAGCCCGTGGCGGTGTTGGTGATCCACTCGGGCGTGAGGTCCGCTCGGGCGTTTCCGGCGAAGAGCGCGACGGCTGCGAGAGCCCCGAGCGGCAGCGGGGTGCGGGCGGAGCGGCGAAGGTTCATGGCGAATTCCTCGTGCGGGCGTGGGCTTCCGGGAAAGAGACCAAGCCCGTTCTGCAAGGTCGATGCCAACACGTCCGCGGCGCAGCCTCGGGGCCTTCCCGGGGGCTGGAGCCGCTTTTTCCTCGAAGCGGGCGTGCGCTTCACCGCACTCGCGTCCAGAAATCGGACGGCGGGTGCCCCCGAGCGCCGCTCAGATCGGCAGGTCGCCGTCGATCAGCGACGCCGAGTCGTTCGAGTCGACCAGGTCGGCGTTGTCCAGCGTGCCCGCGTCGATCACGAGCGAGAACGTGTTGCCGTCCTCGTCGCTCTCGCCGACGACGTCGCCGCCGAGGAGCTGCGCCAGGCGCTTGGACATGCAGATCTCGAGGCCGCCCTCGAGCTCCTGCGCGAAGTCGCCGTCGAACATGCGGCCGACGACCTCGACCGACAGCGCCGGCGCGCGGTCGGTCACGCCGAAGACGAGCTGAGGGTGCCGCCAGTCGCGGCTCTGGTCGAGCTGCACGGAGACCTCGATCGGCCCCTGTTCCGACGTCTCGATGGCGTGCTCGAGCAGGTAGCGCAGGATCAGCGAAACGCGCTCGACGTCCGCCTCGATCTGGTTCGGGATGGCGCCGACGAAGCTCGTCTCGACGTCGAGGCCGCGCTGGTTCGCCAGCGGACGCATCTTCTCCGCGAGATCGTCGATCAGCGCGAAGGGCGAGCACGAGACGCTCTGCAGCGAACTCTGCCCCGACTCGATGCGCGAGAGGTCCATGATCTGATCGAGCATCGAGACGAGCTGCTCGCTCGAGTGGATCAGGGCCTCGAGCTCGGGCTCGTCCGCCGCCGAGGGTCCGCCGCTCACGATGCGGCTGATCATCGACGAGAGGCGGTTGCGCAGCTCCTGCGTCAGCGAGAGCAGGAACGCCGACTTCAGCTCCGAGGCGCGGTCCGCGGCGGCCTTCGAGGTCTCGAGGGCGCGGTTCAGCGTCTCCAGGGAGATCGCGTACGAGCGCGCCTCCTGCTCGGCGCGCTGCAGGTCGACCATCGTGCGAAGGGCGCGGTCGGTGACGTTCCACTTCTCCGTCAGGGAAGCCGCGAGCTGGCAGACCTCGATCGGGTCGAAGGGCTTCTTGAGGATCAGCAGGCGGTCGGTCTGGCCCAGGCGCTCGACGATCTCCTCGTAGGAGTAGTCGGAGAACGCCGTGCAGATCACGATCTGGATCTCGGAGTCGACCTCCCAGATCTTCTGGACGGTCTCGATTCCGTCCCAGCCCGGGGGCATGCGGACGTCGACGAACGCGAGTGCGAACGGCGCGGCGGCCTCGCGCGCCGTCTGGACGGCCTCGTAGCCCTCCCGGCCCTGCAGCGCGGACGTCAGGTCGAACTCGTGCTTGCGCGGCTTCGTGGTCGCCGGCGCGGCGTCCCCGAAGAAGGCGGCGCGCGCGTCGTCGACCGAGGACTGGGCCTCGGTGGCCCCGAGGATCTTGCGGAAGTCCTCGTGGATACCCGGGTTGTCGTCGATCAGGAGGACTCTTCGGTTCCCTTGCTCGCTCATGTCGCGCTCCCCGCTTGGACGGGTGCCCGGATGGGCAGCCGCAGGATGAACGTGGAACCCTGACCCGGACCGTCGCTGCGCGCCGTGAGTCCGCCACCGAGTTCGGTGGCGGCGTTGGCGGCGGCGTGGAGCCCGAAGCCATGGCCGTCCTTCTTGGTCGTGAATCCGTGATTGAAGATCTTGATGAGGTTCTCCTCGGGGATCCCGCAGCCGGAGTCCTCGATCTCGATCTGAACCTCGTCGTCGATTTGCCTGGCGCGCAGGACGATGCGAGCCGGTCCCGCGCCGACCATCGCCTGGCGTGCGTTCTGCACGACGTTGACGAGGATCTCGAGCAGCTTGTGCTGATCGGTGTACACCTCGGGGACGCCGTCGCAGTCCCACTCGACCTCGATGTCGGTCAGCGCCGCGGAGCCCGCCTGGGAGCCCAGTGTCAGGGCCTTCTCGAGGAAGTCCGGCACGGAGGTGGCCTCCAGCAGCGTCGACCTCACCGCGTAGCTCTGCTGCGCGTTGATCAGCTCGCGGATGTGCTCGACGCCCTGGTTCAGCGACGAGATCTCCTCGAGCAGTCCGGTGCGCTGCTCGGTCAGCTGGCCGCTCAGCGCGGACAGGTACGGCGTCAGGTGCTTCCCGCGCGGGTCTTCCTGCAGGAAGCGCGGCAGTTGCTCGCCCTGCTCGACCAGCACGTCCGTCAGCTTCTCGAGATCGCTCACGGACATCTCTCCGAGCCGCGAGGAGATCACGCTGGCGGACACGTTGACGCTGTTCAGGACGTTGCCGACGTTGTGGAGGATGCCCGTCGCGATCTCCGACATGCCGGCCTGGCGCGCCGTCGTCACCAGGGCTTTTCGCGAGGCGTCGAGCTTCTCCATCATGTCGTCGAACTCGTTCGACAGGATGCCGATCTCGTCTCCGCGCTCGAGGTTCAGCTTGCGCGCGAAGTTCTCGCTCTTGCCGATCTCGAGCGCGTGGTTCGTCAGCGCGGCGATCGGGGTCAAGACCGTGCGCTGCATCAGCCCGAGCAGCACGAGGAGGATCAAGAGCCCCGCGGCCACCGTCGAGATCAGGGCGTAGCGGACGGAGGTCGCGCCCCGCGCGGAGATCTGCCGCGGCACGTCCGCGCGCACCATCAGGCCGGGCGCGCGCTGGATGTCGGCGATGGTCGCGTAGACGCGCAGCTCCGAGTCCTCGGTCAGGACCACGGGCTCGTACGAAGCGGTCACGCGGTCGAGGACGCC
>CAYGPA010000046.1:0-10184 GCA_964351535.1 uncultured Planctomycetaceae bacterium | reverse complement strand
CCAGCGCCGAGCCCATCTCGAAGGTCTCGTCGGTCGTGGCGGCGGCGATCTGGACGCCCGGCGCGTCCCACTGGGAGTTCCACGCCGAGATCGAGGGGGCGGCGATCACGCTCTCGAGCTCCGCGCCGTTGTCGAGCGGCAGCGGGCTGCCGTCCAGCGGCCAGAGGTCGAACGCGACCTGCGTCTGGCTGGCGAGGGTCTCCTTCAGGTCCGCCGCCAGGAAGCGGCCGACCACGACCGTGCCGGCGGACGCGCTCTCGCCCAGACTCCTGTGGATGGGGCGCGCGCTGACGATGGCCGGCCCCCGGGCGGTCAGCATGACTCCGAGGACGGCGTCCGGTCGTCCGGTCTCCGGGTCGTCCTCGTCGTTGGGAGTCAGCGGGTGGCTGCGCGACCACGTTCCGTGGGGCAGCTCGCGCAGCGAGATCGGTTCACCCGTGTCCGGGTCCTGGACGTTGCCCCAGACGACGGTTCCCTCGCGATCGCACAGGTAGACGAAGTCGACGTCGTTCTTGTCGAAGGACCCGGGGCCCAGGTTCGAGGCGACGAATCCTTCGCCGCGGCCCTGAACGAACTCGTACGCGTCGTCCCAGTTCGCCCACGACCGGCAGAGGCCGTCGAGGTGCTCGATCTCGTTCTCGATGGCTCGCACCACGCGCTGCACGTCGCGCATGCCTTCGTCGCGCTCCAGCTCGTGGAAGCTCTTCGACACGGTCATGCGCTGGATGCTGTGATCGAGCACGGCATACAGCGTCACGACTGCCGAGAGCAGCAGGACGATCTTCGGGCGCAGGGACATGGGGGGGTGGGGGTCTCAGGCGCTGCGGCGCAGCTCGGGGCTCTCCTCCGAGTCCTCGGTCTCGGCGGGCATCGTCGCTCGTGGTCCCCTGGCTTCCTCTCCGACGCGCAGCGGCTCGGTGACCTCGTTCAGCAGGTCGCAGAAGTCCTGGAACTCGTCTCCCTCGCGGATCTTGCAGGGGGTCTGCTGGCGACCGGACTTCACGCCGATCAGGAACCGCTTGAAGCGGTACATCGGACCGGCGACGCGGAAGGTCGTCAGCACTCCGATCGTGAAGGTCAGCGGCAGGAAGAGCAGGAAGGACGTGGCGAGCACGCCGAGGAGCACGCCGTTGGCGCGGTCCATCAGCATGATCCCGTCCTCCGGCAGGCTCAGGGCCACGTTGGCCAGGGCGCGGGTGAACAGGATGTACTGCAGCAGCAGGGCCATCGCGGACAGTCCGACGAAGACGAGCGTCATCCGGAGCTGGAACCGCGGCTCGATCAGCTTGATGCGGCGCTTGGCTTGTGTCATGTGGGGAGGGCTTTCGGGGGACTCGCACGGACGCATCGACGCGGCTCTCGGCCACTCTTTAGCGGTCGTGGGGGGAACGGTGAGGCGCGCCGCTGCCGGCGGCCGGAGAGGACCGCGGCTCCAGGCCCGAGAGGGTCGTCCGGGCCGCTTCGCGGACCGTTTCGTCGCCGTGGTCGAGCACGCGCAGGAGCTCGGGGGCCACGCTGCCCGAGCCGAGCTGGCGCAGCGAGTAGCAGGCCAGGACCACGATCCGGGGATCGTCGCTGTGCAGCAGCCCGGCCACTTGCTCGGCGAGCAGGTGGCGGAACAGCCGGTGCTGCGCGAAGGCCTTCAGGGCGGCCACGGTCTCGTGCGTCCCGCCGGTCTGCAGACCGCGCAGGAGGTCCTGAGCCGGCCCCGCCCACCAGGCCTCCTCCTGGGCGTACCACGTCTTCCAGCGCCGCGCGTCGGAGGTGAACGGCAGCCCGGTCAGCTCCTGCAGCGCCCAGTAGGCGTTGCCTCGCAGGCCCGCGTGCGGGCTCTCGAGCAGCGCGATCATCCGCGGGATCGTCGCCTCGTCGCCGACTCGTCCCAGCGACAGCAGCGCCTCGCGCTGGATGGCCGGGTCGGCGTCGTCGACGAGCCGACGAAGAGCGAGGACGATGCGGTCGTCCCCGCGCCCGAGACCGGCGGACAGGAGGCGCCCCAGCTCGGTCAGTGCGATCAGGCGCATCGGCGACTCCCGCTGCACGATGCGCAGGAGCTCGGTCGCGGCCTCTTCCGTCTTCGAGCTGCCGACGGCGCGCACGAGCGCCATGTGCACGGGCAGCTTCGCCGAGTTCAGGAGATCGACGGCGGCGGCGACGCCCGTCGGCTCGCGTGCGACGATGTCCGCGAGCGTGCGCTCGAGCTGGCGGAGCAGCCGGCGATCCGCGGAGCCCGCTTCGTCCAGGGTCAGCTCGCAGGCGGTGCGCAGGTCGTCGGCCTCGCCTCCGGCGGCCAGCAGCAGCAGGCCCGCGCGGCGGTCCTCGAACGCGCCCGCGGCGGACACGCCGCGCAGGTGGGCGCGCAGCGCGTCGCGCGGAGCGTCGACCAGGGCCTGCGCGATCGCTTCCCGCTCCGATGCGCCCAGCGGTACGGCGGAGCCGTCCGCGGCCTTCGCGACGCCGCGCGCGAAGGCCTCGAACGCGACCGGCAGGGCGCCGGGCGCGCCCTCCGTCACGGCGCGGGCCAGGCGCTCACTCGCCGAGCCCTCGCGCGTGCTCGCGGGCGCGGGCACGGCGAACAGGGCAGCCGCGAGCAGGAGCCCGGGGAGGAGGGGCGCACGTTTCATCGAAATCAGAGGCCGGCCAGGGAGGTTCCCCACTTCTGCGTGATCACGCCCGAGACGCCGGCCCAGTTCATCGAGCCCTCGGCGCCCGTGAAGGTCTGGACCTGTCCGCTGAGGTCGCGGAACACGATCTCGATGAAGCTCTCGACGGCGGCGTTCTTGGACGGCGTGGGGGTCACACCCTGCAGGGCCAGGAAGGTGTCCGGGTTCAGCTTCGACTTGACGATCGGCTCGTCGGGCAGCTCCACGACGCGCCACGAGACCAGCTGGGGAAGTCCGAGCTGGTTGATGTCGGCGGTGGCGATCGCCGAGTCGAAGCTGATGCGCGCACCCGGCTCGATGTCGAGCGCCAGCGCGGCGGCCGCACCGAAGAAGCGGAGCTTGCTCGGGACCGTGACCTTGCTGAAGGGCGCGTAGAGGTAGCCGACGAACTCGCCCTCGCCCAGGAGCTGCACGGGTGACTCGGGTTCGACGTTCAGGATCGGTGCGAGCACCCCCGGCAGCAAGGTGTCGCGGAACCAGTTCGCCGACGTCACGAACATCGAGAAGTCCTTCGGGTCGCGCGTGACGCTCGTCAGGATCGAGTTCGCCTCCATCGTGACCTCCTCGGTCACGAAGAGCCGCACGGCGCCGTTGGTGCCGTCGATCTCCAGGTGGCCGCCGGAGGCGATGGACAGAGACTCGACGACGACGGTGGTCGGCCCCTGGAGGATCAGCTTGGCACCGCTCGCGACCTTGACCGTCCTGTAGCCGACGTCGGGACCGCTCAGGGCGAGCGGGATGCTGTCGCCGTGGCTCACGCGCCCGGTCGTGCTGTTGGGCGGAAGGACCACCTCCGCGGCCTGGAAGCGGTCGGAGCGCGGCGCCGTGGCCCCGGTCACGACGGCGCCCGGACCGATCGAGGTCACGCTGCGCGGCCCCGGCGACGAGTCACCCAGGACCCTCGTGCCGTTCGGCATGCCCGGCATCTGCGGCCCCTGGGCACCGCCGCCGCCTTCGAGGACGACGTCGTGGTTGCTCGTCAGGACCGCGCCCGAACCGGTCGTGTCGAACGCGAACGACGGGTCGAGCTGGCTCTCGAAGGGACCCAGGCTCGAGTCGTAGCCGTCGACGATCGTTCCCTCCCCGACGATCAGCTCCTCGTCCGAGAACATCCCGAGGGACGCGACCGGGTTGACCTGGCGCTCGACGACGACGGAGATCGAGAAGCGCCCCATGCCGCAGAGGCCCGTGCTGCGCAGCGCGATCCGACCGCTCGCGTCCTCCGTCGCCTCGACCCAGTACACGCCGTCGCCGAAGGTCGCCGGCGTCGCGGGCGACGCGATGTTGCCGCTCTTGCCCTGGCTCACGGCCATGAAGGCCTCGCTGAGCCCCGCCTCCCCGACGTAGAAGGCGCGCTTCGTGTCGATCGCCGTCATCTGCCGGCGCGTGATCGCGTTGTTGACCTGGATCAACGTCGCGCCGAGCGTCGCCACCGTCATGACGACGATCAGCGAGGCGATCAGGGCGGTCCCCCGACGCCTCGTGTGCCCTCTGCGGCTGGATCCCAGGAATGTCTTGTTCATCGCGTCTGTCCCCCGTCCCTCAGTTGCGGCACGTGACCTGCGCGGTCTTCGTGCGTGTGTGTGCATTCCCGTCCTCGTCCAGGCGGGTGATGGAGAGCCGGATCGTCACGAGGTCGCGGTCCTGGTCGAACGCGAGTCCGGTCTCGTTGATCAGGCCGTTGGCGTTGTCGTCGGCCAGGCTCAGTCCGTCCTCGCCCTCCAGGAACGCGGGCAGCCAGTTCGACCAGACGACGCTCTGCGCGTCGACCGTGTCCGGGTTGCGGGACCACTGGACCTGACCGGCGCCGTCGACGAGCTCGATGCGCTCGGGGTCGCTCCAGACGACGGCTCCGCCCTGGATTCCGAGGCTGACCTGGTAGTCGATCACGCCCGACGAGAACGGCGCGGCCGGCAGGTTCACGGAGTCCCCGTCCGACGACATGATCGCCAGGCTGATCCGGTCCATGGTCTGGTCGGCCTGGTTCTCCAGGTTCATCGCGAACGCGCCGGACGCCTGGGCCTTGGAGCCCGTCCTCATCACCATCGAGATGTTGATGATGATCATCGTCGACACGGCCATCGCGATGACGATCTCGATCGCGCCGACGCCGGAGCGGCGGTTGGATTTCGCGGTGCGGACGCCCTTCAAGGCGCGGCCTCCACGAGGTCCGCGAACATCGTGAACACTTCCAGCCGGCGGGGTCCCAGGCGGCTCTGCCACTCGATGCGCACGCCCACGGGGAGGATGATGTGATCGACGGAGTGGTCGAAGGCGTCCACGAACGAGTCGCCGTTCAGGTCGCGCGGCAGACCCAGCTCCGGAACGCTCGCGTCCTCGCGCAGCTGCGGTCCGTCGGCCGGCATGAGGATCTCGCCCACGAAGCCGTCGGCGTCGCCCGGGATCAGGTCCAGGCCGGGGACCGCGAACAGGCGGCCCGGCGCGGTGGCCGGACCGCCCGGATCGTCCGAGGGGTCCTCGTTGTAGCGCGCGAAGATCTCGCCGAAGTCCTCGTTGCGCATCTGCTCGAGCACGCTGCGCACGGCCTCCATGGCCTCGGCGCGCTCGCGCTTCGCCGGCGCTTGCGCGATCGTCGCGAGGACGGTCTGCGACAGCATGTATACGCACACCGTCAAGACGGCGATCGCCACGGACAGCTCGACCAGGGTCAAGCCCGCGCGGACGCGGCGGAGCGGGTGATCGTGCGGTCGAGTTCTCATGTCGAGGTGTGCAGACGAGGGGACGGCACCGGCCCGGAGAGGGACGGGGCGCGGTCCGTATGTATCGGGTAACTCGTGGCCCGCAGGTGATGCTCGTCTTCGGAAAGTCGCGCGACCTCGGAAGCTCGAGGGCCGGAAAGGCCTTCCGGTTCCGGAAGGAGTTTCCGGGTACGGCGGACCGGGCGACACGGACCGGGCGACGCGGGCCGACCTCCCCGGCCGGCGGGCGAGCGCGCCTAAGGCAGGCGCCGGTCGTCGAGCGTGCGCCGACGTGCGGCCCAGAGCCGAGCCTGCAGGGAGGCGACGACGTCGGCGTGCTCCGGGCTCGACCCGAGGTCCACGAGCTCGAACGGGTCCGTCTCGAGGTCGTAGAGCTCCGCCACGCCTTCGGCGTCGACCAGCTTCCAGCGCCGCGTGACGAGCCCGCGCAGCTCGCCGTTCTCGAGGAAGACCGCCGCGTCCTCGTCCGCCGCGGGCGCGCGCAGCCGCGGCACCAGGCTCTCGCCCTGCCAGCCTGGATCGGGATCGCCGCCGACGAGCTCGAGCAGCGTGGGGGCGAGATCCACGAGGTTCACGGGTGCGTCGGAGCTCCTGCCCGCCGTGCCCGTGCCGGGCGCGCGCACGAGCAGCGGGACGTGCACCTGCTCCTCGTACAGGAGCGAACCCTTGAGCAGCATGCCGTGCTCGCCGAGGAAGATGCCGTTGTCGGACGAGAAGACGACGATCGTGTCGTCGGCGAGCCCCAGCTCGTCCAGCTTCGCGAGCACGCGCCCGACGGCCGCGTCCAGCTCGCTGACGAGGCTGCGGTACTGCGCCAGCGCGCGCGCGAGCTCCGCGGGCGAGTGCGCGTCGAAGACCTCGCGCCCGCGGTCGGCGCGGTGGTACGCGGGCTTCCCGGCCATGTCGTCCGCGACGCTCGCCGGCAGCTCGACGCTCGCCGGGTCGTAGCGCTCCTCGAAACCCTCCGCGAAGTGCCAGAGCTCGGTCGAGCTGGGCGGACCGGAGCGGTGGGGCGCGTTGTAGTTCACCGCCAGCGCGAACGTCTCGTCCGCGTGGCGCTCCAGGAAGTCGACCGCGGCGTCGGTGAAGTAGTCGGTGACGTAGCTCTCCGAGAAGACGGTGTCCCCGTCCACGAGGAACATGCGCTCGCTGGCCGCGCTGTAGTCGCCCGGGCTCGGCGGGACCGGCAGCAGGTTGTGCTCGCTGAAGCCCAGGGCGTCGAAGTCGCGGTTGTGCGAGTGCCACTTGCCGACGACGCCCGTCGACCAGCCCAGCTCGCGCAGCCGGCCGGCCCACGTCGGCAGGTCCGGCGTGCGCTGCGGGCCGTTCTCGATCACGCCCGTCGCGTGGGGATAGCGTCCGGTCAGGATCGAAGCGCGCGAGGGCATGCACCAGCCCGACGGCGAGTACGCGCGCGTGAAGTGCACGCCCTCGCTCGCCAGCCGGTCGAGGTGCGGCGTGAACACGTTCGGGTTGCCGCCGAAACCGGTGGAGCGCACGGCGAGGTCGTCGGCCAGGATGAACAGCACGTTGGGACCGCGGCGCACGGGCGGCGGAGCCTGCGGAGGGGTCGCAGGGGGTGTGGCGTCCGCGGCGGTCTCGGCGGAGTGGCCGGATTCAGGGACTTGCGAGGATTCCGGGACCTCGGGCGCGCTCGGTGTCTCGTCGGTCGCGTCGGCGACGGGCGTCGTTCCCGCGGGGAGCTCGGGTTCGACGTGTTCCGCGGAGGCCTCCGGAGGCGCGTCCTGGTGCGGCGCGGAATGCGCGGGTGTTGCCCGGCAAGCCGCCAGGGCGAGCACGAGCAAGACGGTGGGGGCGCTGCGCGGCGACACGCCGGGAGGATAGCACGGTCGACGCGGTGTCTCCCCGCGCCGCGCGCGGGCAGGCTCCGCGCCGACCGGGCTCGACGGCGCTCGATGGCCCTCGACGGCGGCGGCCACCGGCCGCCGCCGTTGAGGGCCGTCGAGCGACATGCGAAGCTCCTCGCGTGGAGCTGCATCCCGCGCCGACCCCGCCCGTGCAGGAGCCCCGTCCCGGCGCGCGCTTCGCGCTCGGCTCGGCGGTGTTCTTCGCCGTCGTCGCGGTCGTGATGACCTGGCCGCTCGCCGTGCGGCCGGGCGAGCTGTTCTCGAGCCGTCAGGACGCCTACCTGAACGTGTGGAACCTGTGGTGGGTCGCGCACGCGCTGTTCGAGGAGGGCGACCTGCTCCGCTCGCACCTGCTGCTTCATCCGCGCGGGCTCGGCCTCGAGAGCCAGCCCCTCTCGCTCCTCCAGACGATCGCGGCCGCGCCGCTGACCGCCGCGGTGGGTCCGGTGGCGTCGTTCTCGCTGCTCGCGGTCTTCGCCTTCGCGCTCGCGGGCTGGGCGGCCTGCGCGTGGATCGCGCGCGTCTCGCGCGACGCGTTCGCCGGTCTCGTGGGCGGCGCGGTGTTCGCCTTCGCGCCGCTGCACTACGTCTATCTGCCCGAGCTGAACCTCGTGGCGACCGGCTTCGTCCCGCTGTGGTTCCTGGCCGCGCACCGGCTTCGCGAACGCAGCAGCGTCGCCCGCGGAGCCGTCGCGGGACTCGCGCTGGCCGCCGTGGGGCTCTCGTCCTGGTACTACGGACTGGCCGTGGGCCTCGCGGCGCTCGGCGAGACGGTCTGGAGGCTCGCGCGCGCGCGCGCGGACGAACGGAGGCAGCGCGCGCTGGCCTTCGGCGCGCACTGGCTCGCGGCCGGCGTCGGCCTGGCGCCGCTCGTGCTCGCGCTGCTGCCGGCCTTCGCGGACGCGCCGGAGTCGTGGGGGACCGAGCGCGAGGGCTTCGCCCTCTGGATGGAGGACTTCAAGGGCTCCGGCGTGGCCGTGGCGCTGCCGCCGCTCGTCGGCTGGGCCGCGCTGCTCCTCGCCGCGGTGGCGCTCTTCGCCAGGCGGGCGGCGGCCCGGGCGTCGTCGCGAGCGACGGAGCCGGCCGCGACCCCCGGGCCCGCGGGCCGGCTGCGCGTCGGTCTGGCGCTGCTGGCGTTCGCGTTCGCGCTGCTCTCGTTCGGCAGCTCGCTGGAGCTCGGCGACACGCGCGTGCCGCTGCCCTACGCGCTCCTGTCCGAGCTGCCCGTGGTGCGCTCGGCCCGCTATCCCGATCGCTTCTTCGTCGTCGCGCTGCTCGCTGTCGCGGCCCTCGCGGGTCTCGGGGCCGCCGACCTGCGCCGCCGCGCGGCCGGGAGAGCTGGGCCCGTCGCGGCCGCGCTGCTGCTCGTCCTCCCCCTCATCGAAGGCTGGCCCGGGATGTTAGGTTCGACGGTCGGCGCGCCGCGGCTCCCGCTGCGTCCCGACGCGCCGCGCGGCGCCGTGCTGCACGTGCCCACCACGCTGCGCAACCTCGACGGCGAAGCCATGCTGTACCAGACCCGACACGGACTCCCGATCGCCGGCGGCTACCGCACGCGAGGCGACGACGCGCTCGAGGCCGAGCGCCGCGTGGATCCCGTCGTGGGACCGGCCTTCCTGCGCCGCCCGCCCGCGCTCGACGATGCGTGGGTCGCCGGGTTGCGCGCGGCCGGCTTCGCTCACGTCGCGCTGCAGCGACGGCCCTGGCTCGCCGGCGCGGCGGAGGCCGCACCCGCGCCCGCGCGCGTGCTGGGTCCCTTCGTCCTCGACGGAGGCCGGGCGTTCCTGCGCCACCGTCTGTTCCCGAGCTATCCGCTGCACGCGCGCCTCCCGGAGCTCGAGTCGGCCTGGCGTCCCGAGCTGGAGCGCTTGCTCGGAGCCCCGCGCGGGCAGTCCGACGAGGTGCTCGTGTTCGAGGTTCCGGCGCGATGAGTCCCGCGAGTCGCATGAGCACGCCCGTTCAGGGCGCCCTCGTCGGCGCGCTGCTCGGGCTCTGCGCCGGAACGATCGTCGGGCTGAACGGCGCGATCCGCGTCGAGCAGTGGGTCGAGCAAGGGCTGCACTGGCTCGCGCTCGAGCACGTCAGCTCCCTCGCGCTGCGCGGCGCGTTGTTCGGCGCCCCGGTAGGCCTGATCGGATCGGTAGGCCTGATCGGATCGGTAGGCCTGATCGGATCTCTGCCCCTCGCGCGCGCGGCGTGGACGCTGGCCGGGGCCGCGGCCGTCCTCGCGTGGAACCTCGGAGGGCGCCGCTGGGAAGAGGTCCTGGGCACCACGTCCGCCGCGGACCTCGGCCTCTCGGCAGCGCTGGCGCTCGCGTGCGGCGCCGCGTCGGCCTGGGTCGGGGTCGCCCTCGTGCGTCGCGCGCCGCCCGTCGCGATCGCGGGGGTGCTGGCCGTCGGCCTGACCGTGGTCCTCGCCGCGCCCACGCTCCGTCCGCGGCCGCAGCGGCCGAACCTCGTCCTGATCTCCGTCGACACGCTGCGCGCGAACCGCCTCGGCTGCTACGGTCACGCGGCCGCGCGCACGCCGCACATCGACGCGCTGGCCGCCGAGGGGCGCCTGTGGGAGACCGTGATCGCGACGGCGCCGATCACGCTGCCCTCGATGTCGACGATGATGACGGGCCTCGACCCCCAGCAGCACGGCGTGCGCTACAACGGGTTCTTCAGCCTGCGGCGCAACGCACTGACGCTCTCCGAGGTGCTGCGCAACGACGGCTACGACACCGCGGCCGTCATCAGCAACTACGTGCTGACGCGACCGTTCCAGATCGACCAGGGCTTCGCGCACTTCGACGACCGCATGACGCAGCCGATGGAGCATCGCGACGAAGCGGACGGCGACCGCGACGATGCTGACGGCGACCGCGACGATGCCGACGGCGACCGCGACGATGCTGACGGCGACCGCGACGATGCCGACGGCGACCGCG
>CAYGPA010000045.1:15639-17992 GCA_964351535.1 uncultured Planctomycetaceae bacterium | reverse complement strand
CGTAGGCGTCGACGTAGGCGGACCAGAACCAGTCGGTCAGCGCGCGCGGCTCGACGTCGAGCAGCGTGGCGAGGTTGCCGAGCACCATGAGGCGCGTGATGTGGTGGCTGTAGCCCTCGCGCAGCACGTCGGCGACGACGCCGTCGAGGCACGCGAGGCCCGAGGGTGCGCCCCAGAAGGCCGGCGGGAGGTCGTCGTGGGCCTCGAGCCGGGAGGGGCGCGCGCCGCCGTCGACGTCCGCGACCTCCTCCGGCTCCGGGCGCCACGACTCGCCGCGCCAGGTCGCGTAGCCCGCGTCGCCGGGAGCCTCGGCCGTCGCGACGTCGGGCAGGTCGCGAAAGCCGTCGGTCGCGGCGTGCACGTGGCGCACGAACTCGCGCCAGCCGAGCACCTGGCGCACGAAGCCCTCCTTCGACGCGAGCGGCACGTCGAGCTCGAGCACGTCGTCGACGACGGTCCGCGGCAGCAGGCGGTGCAGGTTCAGCAGCGGCGCGATGCGCGTGTGGAACAGGCCGCTGGAGCGCGTCGACATCGCGTCCTCGAACGGCCCGAAGTGCTCCAGGCACTCCGCGCGCGCCCAGCGCCACGTGCGCAGCGCGTCGCGGTGGCTCGCCGGCAGCGTCGTGAGGTCCAGCGTGCCGGGATGGTCGGGGAAGAGGCGCTCGACGAGCTCGCCGACCTCGCTCGTGACGTCGTCGGGTCGAAAGCCCGGCGGCTCGGGGGCGGGCGGCTCGCCGGGCCACGGTTCGCGATTCGCGGCGTCGTGGCTGAGCTTCCCGCCGAGCGGCTTGCCGTCCTCCATGAGGATGCCGGTGCGCTTGCGGACGTGGCGGTAGAACGCGTCCATGCGCCACGGCGCCTCGCGGCCCGAGCCCCGTTCGAAGTCGTCGGTCGTCGTCAGCCAGCCCTCGTGCTCCAGCTCCTCGAGCCGCCCGTCGGCGAGGAGCGGCGCGAGGTCCGCGCGCAGCTCGCGCTCGGCCGGCCGCATCACGCGCAGCGGACCCAGCTCGCCCGCGAGCGGCGCCAGCGCGTCGCGGTAGAGCCCGTCGGCGACCACGTGCCGCACGGCCACGCCGGCCTCCGCCGCCTCGAGCGCGAAGTGCCGCAGGTTCGCGAGCACCAGCGCGAGCTTCTGCTTGTGGTACGGCCGCCGCCGCGCCTTGCCCGGATTCTCGACCAGCACGATCCCGAGCTCGCCGCGATCCTCGCGCGCGAGCGGCCCGAGCTGCAGCGACAGCTGGTCGTACGGCACGAAGAGCCACCGCCGCCCCGCGGGGTCGGGGTTGCGGTCGTCGAGCGACGTGCGGAAGGGGCTGGTAGCCATCGGCGTCCTCCAGGCCTTCGCAGCCGGACGCGTTCGAGACGCACCCCGTTCGGATCTTCGGGCCGGACGTCCGGCTCAGGGCGCGATCACGAAGCGCGCGCCGTCGGTCAGGGAGTCGCTGAAGCCGGCGGGGTCGGCCGGGTCGCGGGCGAGCCACTGGGCGTGGACGCCCTGGCCGGCGGTCAGCTGCGGGTCGGCGCCCGTCTGGATGCGCGCGTTGAAGTTGCGCGAGAGGACGCCGGTGCAAGGTGCGGAGCCCGTGGCCTTGGCGGACTTCGGGGGCAGCAGGCGCTGGACCGGCGCCTTCACGCAGAGCTTGCCGCCGTGGAAGTTCAGGTTGGACTTCTTGAAGGAGTACAGCAGGAATCCGGCCTCGCCCGGCAGCACGTCGTTGCCGCGCACGTTGAAGGCGCCCGTGTCGGAGACGCTCGGGAGGCCGCTGGTCGTCAGGAACGGGACGCAGCCGAGCGAGTTGGTCTTGCCCGTGCAGTAGAACTCGACCGCGCCGGGCTTGGGGTGCGCGAACAGGAACTCGACCACCAGGCGGCCGAACTGCGGCGACAGGTTCGGCGAGTGCGCACCGCCGTTGATCGTCCAGAGCTCCGCGGAGCCGCCGAGGTTGCACGCGTCGACGTAGCGATCGACGACGGTCTCGTCGCCCGCGAGGCCGGAGTCGAGGTCGAGCCGCGGGCTCGAGGAGTCGACGACCAGCGTGCACCCGTCGTACGTGGCCCAGGTCTGCGTCGTCTGCACGGCGCCGGGATACGGCGCGCTGACGCTTCCGCCGCCGTAGGAGATCACGCCGTCGCTCGTGCCGTGCATCTGCAGCGTGTGCACCGGCTCCGACGGCGTGCACACGGAAGCGTTGGCGTACGTCGCTCCGGCCAGGCTGGCGATCGCCGCGATCAGGTCAGCGTGGTCGCACGCCATGCGGTAGCTCATGAAACCGCCGTTGGAGTGCCCGGTGACGAAGATGCGGCGGTCGTCGATCTCGAGCTGGTTGCGAATGCCCTCGATCAGCGCGCGCAG
>CAYGPA010000045.1:8229-15539 GCA_964351535.1 uncultured Planctomycetaceae bacterium | reverse complement strand
ACGAGTCCGCTTCAAAGGAGGGAACCGCGCGGGTAGGCTCTTGCCGTCCTTCGACACACGAGGAGAAAAGGCCATGAAACACGTACTCGCGGGCTCGTTGATCGCGCTTCTCTGCGCTTGCCAGTCCTCCGGCGAAGCCGAGGGGATGGCCGCGGGGCTGCAGCAGGAGAACCTCCCCACGCACCCGTTCTCCATCCAGGACATGCTCGCGATGCAGCGTGTGTCGGGGGCCCAGGTGTCGCCCAACGGGGAGTGGATCGTGTTCGTCCTGCGAAGCACCGACGTCGCGGCCAACCGCGGACGGTCCGACCTCTGGTTGGCCGCCGCCGACGGTTCCGCGACGCGCCAGCTGACGTCCGACCCCGGCAGCGACTTCGAGCCGCGCTGGATGCCGGACGGAAGGTCGATCGCCTTCCTGTCGACGCGCTCGGGCTCCGTGCAGGTCTGGGAGGTCGACGTCGACGGTGGAACGCAGCGACTCAGCGACTTCCCGGTCGACGTGACCGGCATGCGGGTGTTCCCAGACGGACGCCGCTTCGCGCTGTCGATGGAGGTGCATCCCGACGCCGCGTCGCTGATGGCGTCCGCGGCGCGCGACGCCGCGCCCGCGCCGAAGTCCTCCGCGATGGCCTTCGAGTCGCTGCTGTTCCGCCACTGGGACACGTGGGAGGACGGCAAGCGCAGCCACGTGTTCGTCTGGGACCCGGGGGCCGGCGGTGAGCCGCTGGACCTGATGCGCGGCATGGACGCCGACTGCCCGACGCGCCCGTTCGGAGGGTCGGAGGACTTCGCCGTGGCTCCCGACGGCTCGCGCGTCGTGATGGCGTTCAAGGACGACGGCGTGCGCGCCTCGTGGACGACGAACGTCGACCTGTGGATCGCGGCCTCGGACGCCAGCGTGCTTCCGCGCCGCATCACCGCGGGGAACGAGGCGCTCGACGGACACCCCGTCTTCTCGCCCGACGGCAGCATCCTCGCCCACCTCGCGATGTCGCGGCCCGGCTACGAGGCGGACAAGCAGGACATCGTGCTGCTCGACGTCGAGAACGGCGTGCGCGACGTGATCACGGCGCGCTGGGATCGCTCGGCGACCGAGATCGCCTGGTCGGCCGACGGCAACACCCTGTACACCAGCGCCGCGGACCTGGGCAACCACTCGATCTTCGCGATCGACGTCGCCACGCGCGAGGTGACGCGGCTCGTCAGCGACGGGACGAACCGCGGCGTGCTGACGGCGGGCGAGCGCCTGGTGTTCTCCCACGACGACCTGACGTCCCCGGTCGAGCTCCACTCCGTGACGCTCGACGAGGACCTCGAGATCGCGCCGATCACGTCGATCAACGCGCGCCGCGTCGCGATGGCGCGCATGGGCGACTACGAGCAGTTCACGTTCCCCGGCGCCGGCGGCGAATCGGTCCACGGCTACGTCGTCAAGCCCGCGGACTTCGTGTCGGGCCGCAAGTACCCGGTCGCGTTCCTGATCCACGGCGGCCCGCAGGGCTCGTTCGGCAACCACTTCCACTACCGCTGGAACCCGCAGGCGTACGCCGGGGCCGGCTACGCGGCGGTCTTCATCGACTTCCACGGCTCGACGGGCTACGGGCAGGAGTTCACCGACTCCATCAACCAGGACTGGGGCGGCAAGCCGTACGAGGACCTGATGCTGGGCCTCGACCAGGCGCTGCACCTGTACCCGTTCCTCGACGGCAACCGCGTCGCGGCGCTGGGCGCCTCCTACGGCGGCTACATGATCAACTGGATCGCCGGGCAGACCGACCGCTTCCGCTGTCTGGTCAACCACGACGGCGTCTTCGACGCGCGCGCGCTGTACTTCGCGACCGAGGAGCAGTGGTTCCCCGAGTGGGACTTCGGCGGCGCGCCGTGGGAGAACCCCGAGGCCTACCGGCTGTGGAACCCGGTCGAGTACGTCCAGAACTGGAACACGCCGATGCTCGTGATCCAGGGGGCGCTCGACTTCCGCGTCGTCGAGACCCAGGCCTTCGCGGCCTTCACCGCGCTGCAGCGGCAGGGCGTGCCCTCGCGGCTGCTCTACTTCCCCGACGAGAACCACTGGGTGCTGAAGCCGCAGAACAGTATCCGCTGGCACGAGGAAGTGCTGGCCTGGCTCGACCGCTGGACGGCGCCCGAGCCCGAGCCGGCGCAGTAGCTCTGCGCCACGCCTGAAACGAGAGAGCGGGGCCCGGACGCGTCCGGGCCCCGCTTCGTATTCGCCGTCGGACCTCGGAGCGGATCAGGTGTCGCGCCGACCGCCGCGACCGCCGTCGTCGTCGCCGCGTCCGCGGCCGGGAGGCCCGCCCGGGCCGCGGTCGGATTCCTCGTACTGCTCGAGCTGGATGGGCGTCAGGATCTGCTCGAGGTTGTCGCGGTACTCCGAGTACATGTCGCGCATGTTGCCGCGCATCGAGCCCCAGTCGCCGGAGTCGCGCACCTTCTGGAAGAGCTCCGTGCGCTTCGTGTTGAAGTCCAGCATGGCCGTGCGCATCTGGTCGGTCTGGTAGCGGTTCAGGCCCAGCTCCTCGCGCAGCTCCTCGAGCCGCTCGTCGACGCGCTCCTGCTGGGCCTCCTCGGCCTCGCGCTGGCGCTCGCGCTCCTCCTGCTCGCGGATGTTCGTCAGCGCCTGCAGGACGGTCTCCTGGAGCTGGGGCGGCACCTCGGCGCCGCTCGAGGCCGTCATCGCGGCGACGAGCTGGCGCGTCTCCTCGTCCAGGGACAGCTCGGGCGCCTCCGCGGGGCCGCCGGGTGCGGCCTCCACGCGCGTGGGCCGCGCCTCCAGGTACGCGATGCGCGCGGCGAGGTCCTGGTTCTTCGCCTGGACCTCTTCGAGCTCGCGCGCGAGGTCCTCGACGCGGGAGTCCTCGCCGAGCTGGGCCAGCGCCGGCTCGCTCGCGGGCTCGGCGGTCAGGGTCGTGGTGACGATCGCGGCGCCGGCGCCGACGACGGCGGCGGTCGCCGCGGCCAAGAGGATGGTCTTCATTCGGTGCTCTCCTCGGTGATCTCGACGCGGTACTCGAAGGTCCCTTCGCGGACCATGTGCATGCTCATCTCGCGGTCCCCGCGCGACATCTCGCGCGTGATCTCCATCTCCAGGTCGCCCTCGAACTCCGCGGCGAGCGGTCGACCCAGCTCCGTCGAGAACCACACGGAGCCCTCGAGCTCCGCGGCGTATTCGTTGCCTCTCGCGGCGTTCGGCGGGCCCGCGACGCGGCGACCCCCGCGCGTGCGCGTGCGCATCATCTCCTCGGGCAGATCGCCCTGGGCCTCGAGCTTCACGCTGAGCCTCACGCACGGAGTGCCCTCCCAGTCGGCGTCGGCGTCGGCCAGCGTGACCTCGCCCTCCCAGTCGGCGGTGCTCAGGAAACCGATCGAGGAGCCGCCGCCGCGGCGCCCGCCGCGCCGACCGTCGCCCGAGTCCTCGTCGGGATCGGACGGCGGGAACAGCGCGCGTGCCACGTCGAGCCCCAGCGCGTGCGCGACGTCCGCGGAGCCGACCTCCCAGGAGTCGCCCTCCTCGACGGCCGCGGTCGGCAGCAGCGCGTCGAGCGCCAGCAGCGGACGATGGCCCTCGAGCGCGGACTCGTCGTCGGGCTCCGAGCCGTCCTCGACCGACACGTCGATCTCGCCGTCGTCGTCGACGGCGATCGCGAGCGTCGCCCCGGAGAGCGGCGAGTCCATCTCCTGGTCGAACGACTGCTCGCCGAAGTACATCGTCGCGGAGCCGGCCGCCTCCTCGAACGTGCGGTGGACCAGGCGCGGCCGGCCGCCGTCGCGTTCGACGACCCGGTCGATCGTCACGACGGTGTAAGCCCCGTCGGAGCCACCACCGCCGCCGCCCATGGGGTGGTCGACGGGCTCGCCGTCGACCTCCATCTCGAGGGAGGTGGTCTCCAGCTCGAAGGAGGTCTCGGCCGTCGTGCGCAGCAAGCGCGGACGGGTGTAGTCGGTCTCGAGGCCGGGGCCGGCAGACAGCAGGGTCAGGCTTCCGGCCACGAGGAGCGGGGCGCGCATGGTGGGGTCCTCCGAAGGGGTGGTTGAGGCACCGACCATTGAAACCGGCCCGCGGCTCGAGGTTCCGGTTCAGGGCACTTTCCTTCGCGAAAGCCCGCAGCGGTCTCCCCGGGGCACGTTCCCGTCTCGTGGACGCGACGGCGCCGACGTCCGCGACCACCCGGAGCTCAGGCCCCCGCGGCGCCGCGCTCGCTGGCGGGCAGGAAGCGCTGCCAGGATGGGCGGATGCGGCCGTGGGGGACCTGGTGGATCGGCGACCACGGCGGCTGGGTGGGGTGGTTGAGCAGTTTCAGGCCGACCTCGCGCGGCAGGCGGTCGGCCTTGCGGCGGTTGCAGCTGGCGCAGGCCAGGACGCAGTTCTCCCACGACGTCGAGCCGCCGCGCGAGCGGGGCAGGACGTGGTCGATCGAGAGCTCGGAGTCGCGCGGGCGCAGGCCGCAGTACTGGCAGATGCTGCGGTCGCGGCGCGTCAGGTTGCGGCGCGAGAACGCGACCTTCTGGCGCGGGACGCTGTTGAAGCGGCTGAGGACGACGACCTCGGGGATCGCGATGCGCAGGTCGACCGAGCGGACGTGCGGCTCGTCGGGGTCGACCTCGAGTCGCGCCCAGGACTCGAAGCCGTGCACCTCGTAGGTGTCGGGGCGGATCACCTTGGCCGAGCCCGTGTAGACGAGGACCAGTGCGTGTCGAACGCTCGTGGTCGCGATCGCGAACCACGAGCGGTTCAGAACCAGAGTTGGTTGGGACAGCGCGCTGGAGCTCACGTGCGGTGCTTTCGATTTCGAGGGCCGGGAGCCGGTGGACTCTCGCTCCCCCGTATCCGCTTTCGGGAGGCCGCCCCCTTCAACTTTGCCAGATCCTAGGACACGCTCCGCGCGACGTGCGCGTCCGGCGCCGCGCCGGGGCCGTTCACGGTTCTAAATCGAAGTTTTTCAAGCACTTGCGGGCTCCCCTCGGCCGCGTCTCGAAACGCTCGGGCGGGTCGCCGGAACGGGGGCCGCGTCGCCGTCGTCAGGGCAGGAGGCGCTCGAGCTCGCGCAGGTTCGGCGCGCTCGACGCGGGCGTGGCGCGGCGCAGCTCGGCGAGGTCGCGGCGCAGTGCCTCGGGGTCGTCGAGGTTGCGGTGGACCTCGGTCAGCGCGGACCAGGCGGGGGAGAAGGACGGGTCGAGCCGCACGGCCTCGAGCAGGTCGCGCCGTGCCGCGTCGCCCTCGTCCTGCGTGCGCAGGAGCTCGGCGCGCAGGTACCGGATCGGCGCGAACCCGGGATCCAGCTCGATGCCGCGGTCGTACCACGCGCGCGCGGTCGCCGTGTCGCCGTCGCGCAGCGCCAGGTGCGCGAGTCCGCAGCACGGCAGGGCCGACGGGTCGAGCTCGAGCTGGCGCTCCATCGCCAGGCGCGCTCGCCCGGAGTCGACGCCGACGTAGAACTGCGCGATGGCCTCGTGCATCGCCGGCGTGTCCGGCCAGTGGTAGGCGAGCAGCTCGGCGGCGGTGTCCATCTCCTCGCGCTCCTCGAGGTAGGCGGCGGCCATCAGCCACGAGTGGTAGTAGTGGAACTGCGGCCGCCGGGCGAGCTGCGTCGCGCGGCGGAAGAGCTCCAGGCCCGCGCGCAGTTCCTCCGGAGTCACGTCCGGTCCGAACACCCGCACGGTTCGCAGTCCGCGCAGGTAGGTGCGCAGGTCGGACTCGCGCTCGCCCACGGTCGCGAACAGCGCGCGCGCCTCGTCGTCGCGTCCGGCCACCTCGAGCACGAAGGCGCGCATCCAGCGCACGTCCGGAGCGTCTCCCGCCGCGGGCCCGAAGCGGTCCAGGGCCGCGAGCGCGGCGGTGGCGTCGGGCAGCTCGCACCAGGCGCGCCCGACGATCGCCTCGACGTGGCCGGGGGCCTCGGCCAGCACCGCCTCGAAGTGCGCCCGGGCGTCGGTCGCCCGGGCGCCCATCGACGCCTGGAAGCCGGCCTCGAGCTCCGCCTGGACGCGGCGCTCGCGGCGCGTCGTCTGGCCGGCGAGCACGTCGTCGAGCTGGGCGGCCGCCTCGGCCTCGGCTTCGGCGAGGTCGATGCGGGCGCGCTCCGAGCGCGAGAGCAGCGTGCTCGTGACGATCAGTCCGGCCAGCAGGGCCAGCAGCAGCCCGGCGGTCAGCGCGGCGACGAGCGTGTTGCGCTGGATCCAGCGCGACGCGCGCAGTCCGAGCCCCGCGGGCCGCGCGCGGATCGGCTCGCGCGCCACGAAGCGGCGCAGGTCCTCCGCCAGGTCCTCCGCGGTCTGGTAGCGACGGTCGCGGTCCTTCTCGAGGCAGCTCGCGACGACGACGGCGAGGTCGCGCGGAACGTTCTCCGCGAAGCGGCGCACGTCCGGTGCGTCGTCCTCCAGGATCGCGCGGTAGAGGCCCTCGCGCGTCGGAGCCTGGAACGGCGTGCGCAGCGCGAGCGCCTCGAACAGCGTGGCGCCGAGCGAGTAGACGTCCGTGCGGCGGTCGAGCCGCGCCTGGCCGCGCAGCTGTTCGGGCGACATGTACGCCGGCGTGCCGAACACGTCGCCCGTGTGCGTGAGCTGCGCGTCCTCGCCGGAGTCGTCGCGCGCCAGGCCGAAGTCGAGCCAGACCGGCCGTTCCTCCTCGTGCAGCGCCAGGTTGCCGGGTTTCACGTCGCGGTGGACGATGCCGGCCTCGTGCGCGGCGTGCAGGGCGCGCGCGGCCCGTTCGAAGAGCGCGGCGACGCGGTCGACGTGCTCGCGCGTTCGAGGCGGGAACGGCGGCGCCGGCGTCGCGCCGTCCGCGATCCGCGCGCGCGAATCCGCGAACCGCTTCGCCAGCGAGTCTCCCGGCACGAGCTGCATGGCGATCCAGGCGCGTCCGCCGTCGGTCCCCGCGTCGAGCACGGCGCAGATGCCGGGGTGGTCGAGGCGCGCGGCGACCTCGGCCTCGCGCCGGAAGCGCGCCAGCAGCTTCTCCGAGCCCGGGCCGAGGCCGTCGAGCACCTTCAGCGCCACCTGCCGCCGCAGGCGCACGTCCTCGGCGACGTACACGACCCCCTGGCCCCCGCGGCCGAGCTCGCGCAGCGGTCGGTAGGAGCCGATCGTCTCCTCGTCGCCGGCGTGCGGCGCGGCTTCGGGCATGGACGCTGACTCCAGCGCGTCCAGCTCGCGCTCGACGAGCGCCTCGAAGCCCGGCCACATCCGCCGGTACGCGTCGCGGTCGAGCACGGTCCCCGCTTCGCAGTCGGCGAGGTAGCGCGCGAGGAACGCGGCGGCGACCGCGGGTTCGGCGAAGGGGTCGGTCACGG
>CAYGPA010000045.1:0-8129 GCA_964351535.1 uncultured Planctomycetaceae bacterium | reverse complement strand
CGCAGCGGACGACCGTGCACGTGCGGCGCGCGCGCGAGGGCGACGACGCGAGCCTCACCTGGCTCGTCGAGCGGTTCACGCCCGTGCTCCTCGCCCAGGCGCGCTTCCGGATGGGCCCCGCGCTCGTCCGCGAGGTCGATCCGGAGGATCTGGTGCAGCACGTCTGGGCCGTCGCGCTGCCGGCGCTGCCCGCACTGGAGGCGCGCGGCGGGCGCGAGACCCCGGTGCTGGTCCGCTTCCTCGCGACCACGCTGCTCTACCGCGTGAACGAGCTGACGCGTCGCGCGATCCGCCGACGGGGAACCGACGCGAGTCGGGCGGAGGGCCTCTCCCGGCTGCCGGACGCGTCCGCGGGCGTGGTGTCGCGCGTCGTGCGCTCCGAGGCCTCCGCCGCGCTCGTGCGCTGCATCGAGAGCCTGCCGGAGGCCGACCGACGCGTGCTCGTCCTGCGCGCGTTCGAGCAGGTCTCGAACCAGCGCGTGGCCGAGCTCACCGGCGCGACGCCCAACGCGGTCTCGCTGCGCTACAACCGCGCGCTGGAGGAGCTGCGCCGACGGCTTCCGGGCTCCATCGTCGAGGAGCTCGCCGCGCCGGATCCGGACGCCGCCTCCGGAGCCCCGTAGACTTCTTCCGGAATCCATGACGCCGCCGGATCGCTCGGGACACGGCTACCCCGACGGCGGCACGGGGCCGTCCGCGAGACCCTTCGAACCTCATGCGCAGACGTAGAAGAATGTGGCTCTGGATCCTGCTCACGCTCCTGGTGGCCGTCCTGGTGTTCGTGCCGTTGATCGGCTCGCTTCTGCCCGAGGTCTATCGCGCGCAGCTGCGCGCGGACGTCCAGCGGCCGCCCGAGGAGGTCTGGGCGGCGCTGATCGACTTCGAGACGGCGAGCTTCGGCGGCGCGATGCGCAAGGGCTACGAGCGCCTGCCCGACGAGGACGGACGTCCGGCGTGGATCGAGGACCTGGGCAGCAGCCGCGTGCGCTACCACGTGTCCGAGTGGGACGCCCCGCGGCGCATGGTGGTCGAGGGCGCCGACGAGGTCGTGCCGATGACCGCGCGCTGGGTGTTCACGCTGGAGCCCACTCCGGACGGCACGCGCTTCCGCGCGGCCGAGCGCGTCACGATCCGCAGCGGCACGTGGCACGTCCCGATCTTCCGCGTGATGATGAGCCTCTTCAACGGCGTCGAGCGCGGCCTGCGCGACCACGCCGACCGCGTGCTCGCGGGTCTGCCGGCGGATATCGCCAGCGAGACTCCCGATCCCGAACGCGTCTCCGGGGAGTCCTGAGCCGTCCGCCGGAGCGCGACTACCATGGGAGCGTGGCTCGCCCGCTCGACGACTACCGCGCCAAGCGCGACTTCGACCGCACGCCCGAGCCCCGGGGTCGTCGAGAGCGCGCGAAGGCGGGCGCGAAGGCTCCGGCCTTCGTCGTGCACCGCCACGAAGCGCGGCGCCTGCACTACGACCTGCGCCTCGAATGGAACGGTGCGCTGGCCTCGTGGGCCGTTCCCAAGGGGTTCTCGTACGACCCCGCGGACAAGCACCTCGCCGTGCGGACCGAGGACCACCCGCTCGAGTACGAGTTCTTCGACGGCGTCATCCCGAAGGGCGAGTACGGCGCGGGCACGATGACGCTGTGGGACGGGGGGACGTACGAGTTCCTGCCGGAGACGTCCTTCGAGCGCGGCGACCTGAAGCTCGTGCTGCGCGGGCGGCGCCTGCGCGGCGAGTGGCACCTCGTGCGCACGAAGCAGGACGGCGGCAAGAACTGGCTGCTCTTCAAGTCGAAGGACGCCTACGCGGGAGGGCCGGGGGAGACGTCGCTGGGCGTCGATCTCACGCAGGCGGTGCGGCGCGCGCTGCCCCGCTCGGTGCGGCGGATGAAGCCGGGAGGGAGTCGCGCGCCCTTCTCCGACCCCGAGTGGCTCTTCGAGATGGAGTTCGCGGGCAGGCGCGCGTGGCTGGAGAAGCGCGGCGAGCGCGTGCGCGTACGCGGGCTGCGCGCGACGCCTCCGGAGCTCGCGGCCGACGCCCGCGTTCTGCGCGCGGACGAGGCGTTGATCGACGGCTGCCTCGTGTGCGTCGACGACGCGGGGCGCCCCTCGCGCGAGCGGCTCGACGCGCGGCTCTCGGGGCGCGCGGACGTCGAGCTCTGCTTCTACGCGTTCGACCTGCTGCACTACGACGAGTTCGACCTGCGCGCGCGGCCGCTCGCCCTGCGCAAGGCCGCGCTGCGCTCCGTGACGTCGCGCTGCCGCCGCGTGCTGTTCGTCGACCACGTCGCGGCCGAGGGCGAGCGCCTGGCGGCCACGGTGGCGGACGCCGGCCTGCCGGGAGTCGTCGCGAAGCGCTCCGACGCGCCCTACGCCGCCGGGCCCTCCGCGGACTGGGTTCGCGTGGCCGTCGCTCCCGCGAAGGCTCGCGGGAACGTGCGCGACGTGCTGGCCGCCGGCCGCGGCTCCGTTCGCTCGCGTGTGCGGCCCACGAACACCGGCAAGGTGTTCTGGCCCGCCGAGGGGCTGACCAAGGGCGACCTGCTGGCCTACTACGACCGCGTCGCCGACCTCCTCCTGCCGCACCTGCGCGAGCGGCCCGTGCACCTGAACCGCTTTCCCGACGGGATCGAGGGCAAGTCGTTCTACCAGCGCGAGGCCAAGCCCGACACGCCGGCGTGGGTGCCGACCGCGTCGATTCCTAGCGAATCCAAGGGTGAGTCGAAGGGCGACGCGGTGCCCCAGTTCGTCTGCGGGGAGCGCGAGACGCTGCTCTACCTGATCAACCTCGGCAGCATTGACCTGCACCCGTGGATGTCGCGCCTCGCGAGCCTCGACTCACCGGACTGGTGCGTGATCGACCTCGATCCGAAGTCGGCGCCGTTCACGAGCGTGGTGCGCATCGCGCGCACGGTGGGGAAGATCCTGCGCGGCTGCGGGCTGCGGCCGCTGCTGAAGACCTCGGGTGCCAGCGGGCTGCACGTGTACGTTCCGCTCGCCCCCGGATACTCCTACGAGCAGAGCCGCATGTTCGCCGAGCTCGTGGCGCGCTGCGCGGTGCGCGAGCACCCCGACCTCGCGACCGTCGAGCGCCGCGTCGGGAGCCGCGACGGCAAGGTGTACCTCGACTACCTGCAGAACCACCGCGGCGACACCGTCGTGCCGCCGTACGTGGTCCGGCCCGTGCCCGGAGCGAGCGTCTCGACCCCGCTCGAGTGGGACGAGCTCGAGGGCGACCTGCACCCCTCCAGCTTCACGCTGCGAACGGCCCCCGCGCGGTTCGAGCGCGTCGGCGACCTGTTCGGCGCGGCGCGGACCGACGGCCAGGATCTGCTGCCCGCGCTGGAGCGGCTGACCACGGCCGGCGGCTGATCCTGCGGCTCGTGTCCGCGGCGTTTCGTGGTTGAACCGGGGCGGACGGTAGCCGACAGTCTCCGGAGCCAAGCCGTTGCGGTCACACCCTTTGGGTCGATCGCTTCGACTGCCGGCGGCCGAGAACGAACCGCGAGCAACGCCGAGGGCCAGAGGTTGAGCAGCTACGTCTACGGATACTCGCCGGGCGAGCAGGATCGCCTGGTGCGGCAGGCGCGCTACTGGAAGCGCGCGGGCCTGTTCGACGGCATCGCGTTCCGCCCGGGCGAGGCCGTGCTCGAGATCGGCTGCGGCGCGGGCGGCGTGCTCGGCGTGATCGAGGAGAGTTCTCCGGGTCTCGCGCTGTCGGGCATCGACGTCGAACCGCGCCAGGTGGAGTACGCCCGCGAGCACCTCGAGCGCCTCGGGGCCCGCGATCCCGACCTCGTGCAGGGCGACGCGCGCGAGCTGCCGTGGATCGACGGGACGTTCGACACGGTCTGGATGAGCTGGTTCCTCGAGCACCTGCTCGACCCCGCTCCCGTCCTCGCGGAAGCGCGTCGCGTGCTGAAGCGCGGCGGGCGGATCGTCGTGAACGAGACCGACTACTCGACCTTCAAGGTGCACCCCGAGAGCCCCAACTTCGACTATCTCGAGCAGGCCCAGTACGACTACTTCGACCGCCACGGCTGCGCCACGGCGGGGCGTCAGCTCGGTCCCTGGCTGACGGCGGCCGGCTTCGGCGACGTCCGGAACGAGCTCATGGGGTACCACTTCTACCAGGTGCCCGGCGACGACCTCCTGAGCCGTCACGCCCTCTACGTGGCCGACTTCCTCGAGCCGACCATCGACCTCCTGGCCAAGGCGCTGGACCGCGACAGCGACCGCCTGCAGCTCGGCGTGCAGCACCTGCGCTCGATCGGCACCGACCCGCGCGGCGCGATGACCCAGGTCGTCTACCGCGCGACCGCGCGCCGGCCGAGCTAGGCCGCCTGCGCGTCGGGCAGGTCGGCGATCGCGAGCGCGAGGCTCCGCGGCAGGGCCAGCGCCGTCGAGAAGGACTCGCCGTCGACCTGCACGGCCATGCGCGCGAGAGCGACGGGCTCGTCGGGCAGGACGGTGAAGGCCTCATGGTCGTGCGGCTCGTGCAGGGCGGCGCGCCGATCGCCCGGCTCCTCGGAGATCCGCAGCTCGGGGTGGACTCCGGCGTAGCAGCGGCTCATGGCGGCGGTCAGCGTCTCGCTCAGGCCGCGGAAGGCCTCGATCTGCTCGTCGTCGAGCTTCGTCGGCGCGCGTTCGCCGGGTTCCTCCACCGGCAGCCCCGCGGCCTGCGCCAGCACGCGCTCGACCAGGTCGGGCGCGAGCAGCAGCAGCAGCGGACCCTCGAGGCCGCCGACCAGCGTGAGCTCGAGGATCACGCACGCGCGCGTCAGCGCCTGCTCGACGACGGCGGGCCGCTCGATCGAGATCGCGCTCGCCGACTTCGGCCGCAGGGCGCACTTCACGTGCGGCTCCCAGGACGCGTAGGCCAGGGTCTGGGCGCGCACGACGCGCGCGAGGAAGGGGGCGAGCTTGGGGTCCGTGGGTTCCATGGTAGGGCCCGCGGTCTATCGGAGGCGCGGAGAGCGCCACTTGAGGCAGGGTCCGAATAGCGTGGATCCGGCCGCCCGGGCGCTTCGCGGTCGCCTCAGCGACCCTCGAGGCGCGCCCGGACGTGGTCCGCCCAGGAGCTCGACGGATCGAGGTCCAGGTACGCGCGCCAGTGGCGCTCCGCGCCGCGCGTGTCACCGGCGGAGGCCAGCGTCTCCGCCAGGTTGTAGTGCGCGTCCGCGTACTTCGGCTCGAGCGCCAGCGCGTGCCGCAGCGACCGCAGCGCATCGCGCGACTCGCCGAGCTCGCCCAGCACGACGCCCAGGTTGTTCCAGGCCTCGACGTACTCCGCGTCGAGCTCCACGGCCTGCCGCAGGGACGTCGCCGCCTCCGCGGGTCGTTCGAGCGAGTAGAGCGCGTTGCCGAGGTTGAAGCAGACCTCGGGCTGCGGTCCGCTGCACGCGAGCGAGCGGCGGTAGGCGTCGACCGCCTCCTCGAGCATGTTCTCCTCCTCGGCGGCGATCCCGAGCTCGAACCAGTCGTCCGCGTTGCGTCCGACCGAGGGCAGCGGCGACAGCGGTGTCGGGGCAGCCTCGGCGACCGCCGGCGCGTCGTCGGCCCCGAAGTCCAGCCGCAGCTGTCCGGTCGTCTCCGCCAGGTCGCCGCCGTCGGTGCGCAGGAGCAGCGGACCGTCGCGCTCCAGCGTCTCGAGCTGGGTCAGGGCGCGGTCCGCGTCGGGCAGCCACTCGCGCAGCTCTTCGAGGCTGCGCCGGATGCGCGCCGGCGTGATGCCGTCGCCCGTCAGCTGGGCCAGGGCCTTGGCCGTGGCGACCTGCGCGAAGTCGAAGAAGCACAGGCGCCGCACGACCTGGGCCGGCCGGATCAGCTCGTTGCGCATCCACGCGCGCACGCGCGCGACGGGGACGTCGAGGATGCGCGCGAGCTGCGTCAGCGTGTAGAGGCGATGCAGGTCGCCGCGTCGATCGTCGAGGCCCAGGCGCGCGAGGAACTCCGCCTCGGAGACGATCTCGAGATCGACGCCGCGTGCGCGCAGCTCGTGCGCCGACCGCAGGCTGGCGGTCAGCTTGCCGTCCTCGCCGAGCAGCGCGCCGCCCTGCCCGACCACCAGCAGGCCCGTCCGCTCCGTCGGCGCCGCCACGTGGGTGGCGCCGGCGTCGGCGAGGCGGCGGCGCGCTTCCTCGCGGTTCATCGAGGCCAGCGGGCCGGTCAGGGCGACCTCGATGCCGGAGAGGAGTGCGTTGTCGGTGGCCATGGGTTGGACGGGAGGCGGTCCTCAGCTCGCCAGCTCGAGCAGCGTGTGCAGCAGGACGTTGGCGCCGGCCTCGAGGTGCTCGGGCGCGGTGTCCTCGCGCGGGTTGTGGCTGATGCCGCCGATGCTGGGCACGAAGATCATCGCCGCGGGGCAGATGCGCGCGAGCATCTGCGCGTCGTGGCCCGCGCCCGACGTCATGTCGCGCACGGAGTGGCCCAGGCCGCGGGCGACGCGCGCGAGGGTCGCGTGGACGTCGGGGTCGAAGGTCACGGGCTCGAAGCGCGCCAGGCGGCGGGTCGCGATCTCGACGCCCTCGTCGCGCGCGAGTCGTTCCAGGAACTGCGCGACCTCGGCCTCGGCGCGCTGCAGCTCCTGCTCGTCGGTGTTGCGCAGGTCGACGGTGACGCGCGCGCGCGCCGCGATCACGTTGATCAGGCCGGGATCGAGGTCGATCACGCCGCACGTCGCGAGCTGGTTGCCGCCCGTGCGGCGCGTCAGCTCGCGCAGGAAGTGCGCGAGGGCGCCGGCCGCGTAGCCCGCGTCGTGCCGCAGCCGCATCGGCGTCGTTCCGGCGTGGTTCGCCTGGCCGGTGATCGTGACCTCTTGCCACGAGATGCCCTGCAGGTCGCGGACGGCGCCGATCTCGACGCCCTCGGCCTCGAGGACGGGGCCCTGCTCGATGTGCAGCTCGACGAAGCGGTGCACGGGGGTCGCGCCGACCGGCGCGTCGCCGGCGTAGCCGATGCGGCGCAGCTCCTCGCCCAGCACCAGGCCGTCGCAGTCGCGGGTCGCCAGCGCCTCCTCGAGCGGGAGCGCGCCGACGAACACGAGGCTGCCCAGCATGTCCGGCGCGAAGCGCGCGCCCTCCTCGCCGGTGAAGAACGAGACGCACAGCGGCCGCCGCGTCGTCACGCCGGCCTCGTCGAGCGTCCGCAGCACCTCGAGCCCCGCCAGCACGCCGTAGTTGCCGTCGTAGCGCCCGCCGGTCGCGACGGTGTCGATGTGCGAGCCGGTCATGACCGGCGGACCGTCCTCGCGCCCCGCGCGCAGTCCGTGCACGTTGCCGATCGCGTCGATCGTCACGTCGAGGCCCTGCTCGCGCATCCATCCCGTGACGAGGTCGCGCCCCGCGCGGTCCGCGTCCGTCAGCGCGAGCCGACAGACGCCGCCGTCGCCACGCGCGCCGCAGCGCGCCAGCTCGTCGAGCCGCTCGAGGAGTCGCGCGCCGTCGACGCGCAGGCCGGTGGTGGGGGCGGAGTCCATGCCCGAGAGGATAGCCTCGCCGCGCCTCTCGCGCGCGTGGCCCGAGCGTTCCCCGCGGCGCTCACGATCGGATCACAGGGCACGCACGAACACCGGGGCGCGCAGGTTTCCGGCCCGGGTGCGCTCGAGATAGCTGACGAGGCAGAGGACGCCCGGGTCGATCCACTGGGCGTCGCCCTTGCACGGGACGATCGGGTCCGCGCGCCGCAGCGGCTGCATGCGTTCCCAGAGCCGGCGCCGGTCGGCGGCGGTCAGGCCGCTGCCCACGCGGCCCACCGGGACGAGGGCGCCGTCCTCCTCGGCCGCGAGGACCAGGCTCTTGAGGTCGTCGGTGCCGTCGGGGACGTAGCCGAGCACGACGCACGGCAGCTCGCGGCGCAGCTTGAACTTGGTCCAGTCTCCGGTGCGGCGGCCCGGCTGGTAGGTGGAGCGCAGGCGCTTGGCGACGACGCCCTCGAGGCCGCGCCGGGCGGCCTCCTCGAAGAAGGCGAGGCCGGCGCCGACCAGGCCCTCGGAGGGGACGAGCCGCGGCTCCGAGGTCGAGGCGCAGAGCTCGGCGAGCCGCTCGCGACGCTCGGTCAGCGGGCGCTCGAGCAGGCTGCGGCCGTCCGCGTACAGGAGGTCGAAGACGACGTAGCTCGCGGGGTGCGAG
>CAYGPA010000044.1:16320-18011 GCA_964351535.1 uncultured Planctomycetaceae bacterium | reverse complement strand
GCTCGACGCCGTGGCCGCGGAGATCACGAACACGCCGTGGAACGAGCGCCACACCTACGTCCTGGACGCGCGCGAGTCGGCGTCCGGCGACGGCCTGCGCGCGCGCTTCGAGAAGCGCTTCCACGTCTCGCCGTTCCACGGCATGCAGCAGGTCTACGACTGGAGCCTCTCCGCTCCCGGCGACTCGCTGCGCGTCGACATGGTCAACCACGAGGGGGGGAAGGTCGTCTTCCACGCCGGCCTCGCGGCCGAGCGCCGGCCGCTCACGTCCGCGAGCCTGGCGGGGGCCCTCCTGCGCCACCCGCTGCTGACCCTGCGCGTGCACCTCGCCATCTACTGGCAGGCGGCGCGGCTGTGGGCCAAGCGCATTCCGTTCCACGTCCATCCCAGGAAGAGCGCCGCCCTGAGCGACGCGCCGACGTCATGAAGAGCACGACGACCACCGCCGCGATCCGAACCCGCACCGCGACCGCCGAGGCCCGCCTGCCCCTGCTCGCCCGGCCCGTGCTGTCCCGGCTCGCGCGCGTCCGCCACGGAGCGCTGGTCGTCCACGCCGCCGGACGTCGCTTCGCCTACGGCGACGACGACGCCAGCGTGCCCGCCGCGGTGATCCACGTGCGCGATGCGCGCTTCTGGGGCGCGGTCGCGCTGCGCGGCAGCATCGGCGCCGGCGAGGCCTACGCGCAGGCCTGGTGGACCAGCGACGACCCGACGGCGGTCGTGCGGCTCTTCGCGCGCAACCGCGAGCTGCTCGAGAGCGTCGAGGGCGGCTTCGCGCGGCTCTCGAAGCCGATCCTCGCGGGCTACCACGCGCTGCGGCGCAACACGCAGTCCGGCAGCCGCGCCAACATCCGCGCGCACTACGACCTCTCGAACGACTTCTTCGGCCTGTGGCTGGACGAGACGATGACGTACTCCTGCGGCATCTTCGAGACGCCGGAGTCGACGTTGCGCGAGGCGTCGGTCGCGAAGATCGACCGCCTGTGTCGCAAGCTCGAGCTGACTCCGGACGACCACTTGCTGGAGATCGGGACCGGCTGGGGCGCCTTCTCGATCCACGCGGCGCGCGAGTACGGCTGTCGCGTCACGACGACGACCATCTCCGACGAGCAGCACGCCCTGGCGGAACGGCGCATCCGCGCGGCGGGGCTCGAGGAACGCATCACGCTGCTGAAGCAGGACTACCGCGCGCTCGAGGGCCGGTTCGACAAGCTCGTCTCGGTCGAGATGATCGAGGCCGTCGGCCACCACTACTTCGAGGAGTTCTTCCGGCGCTGCGCGCACCTCCTGAAGCCCGACGGGCGCATGGCGCTGCAGGCGATCACGATCGAGGATCGCAACTACGAGAGCGCGCGGCGCTCGGTCGACTTCATCCAGCGCCACATCTTTCCCGGCTCCTGCATCCCGTCGGTGACCGCGCTCTGCAGCGCGATGGCGCGCGGCTGCGACCTGCGGCTCGTGCACCTCGAGGACATCGGCCACCACTACGTGCGGACGCTGGCCGCCTGGCGGGAGAACCTGCGCGAGCGCTGGCAGGACGCGCTGGCGCTGGGCTACGACGAGACGTTCCTGCGCCTGTGGGAGTTCTACTTCGTCTACTGCGAAGGAGGCTTCGCGGAGCGCGCGATCGGGGACGTGCAGATGATCCTCGACCGCCCGGAGACGCGGCGCGAACCGCCGCTGGCCGCGCT
>CAYGPA010000044.1:0-16220 GCA_964351535.1 uncultured Planctomycetaceae bacterium | reverse complement strand
GCGCTCGGCGCCGTCGGCGGACCGCTCTCCTACTTCGCGGGCACGCGCCTGGGCGCGGTCTCGGTCGGCGCTTCGTCCGCGCTCACGTGGATCGCGCTGGCCGCGGAGTACGCGCTGGTGACGCCGCTGCTCCTCGCCCTCGCGCCGGCCCGCGACGAAGGTCCCGCACCGAGCTCCATACCCTCCCCGCTCGAAGACGACCTGCAAACCGGATGAGACCCATGCTGCTGACCCTCGCCCTGCTCTGCGCCGACGTTCAGGACGTGACGGAAACCCATCGCGAGGCCGAGAGGCACCTGCGCGCCGGTATCGAGGCCGCGCACGTCCCCGGGCTCGCGGAGGAGCGCCACTTCCCGCTGCTGCTCGAGGCGGGGCGCGCCGCCGCGGAAACGCTCGGGGACCTGTACGCCGGCCGGGTCGCCGCGCAGCTCGTCGAGGACGCGCGCTGGCGGGCCGTGTTCGACCGCGCGGAGGCCGAGCGCCGGCTCGAGCCCGCGCTCGAGGAGCTCGCGGACGACCTGGGCTTCCGGCCGCGGATGGAGGCCGACCTGCCGCTCGGCTTCCCCGAGCCGACCCCGGTGCTCGCGATCGAGCTGCGCTCGTACCCGAGCTACCGCATGGCGCGCACGTCGATGAGCCGCCGCGAGAACGGAGCGTTCTGGACGCTCTTCCAGCACATCCAGTCCAACGAGATCGCGATGACGGCGCCCGTGGAGATGGCCTACGACGAGGATTCTCCGGCCGCGGGCTGGATGGCCTTCCTCTACGACGTTCCGAGCCGGGGGCCCGTGGGCACCGAGGGGGACGTCGACGTCGTCGACGTTCCGGCGGCGCGCTACGCGAGCCTGGGCTGCCGCGGAGTCGTGACCCGTGAGCGCGTCGAAGCGGCTCGCGAGCAGCTGCTCCGGTGGGCCCGGTCGCGCGGTCTGCGCGTGACGGAGGAGGTGCGTACGCTCTCCTACAACGGTCCCTCGGTTCCCCTGGACCAGCGCTACTACGAGATCCAGCTGCGGGTGCTGCCGAGGGACGTTTGAGACGAGGTCCGCCCGCTCGCATCGCGACGGCCGCATTCCGTCCGGGTAGGATGTCGCGCGAGGAAGAACGGCGATGTCCTTCGAAGAGGTGGAGCGGGGGCCCGAGGTCTCCAAGGAAGAGTACGAAGCGCGCGTCGCCGATCTGCGCGTCGAGCTGCTCAACGCGCAGTTCGACGTCGGCCAGTCCGACTTCTCGGTCCTCGTCCTGATCGCGGGCGACGACCGCGCCGGCTGCAAGGAGCTGATCGACCTCTTCCACGAGTGGATGGACGCCCGGTACATCGACACCGAGGTGTTCCTGCGCGCGATGCCGGAGGAGCGCGAGCGTCCGCTGTTCTGGCGCTACTGGCGCGCGCTGCCGCGGCGCGGCCGCACGGGGCTCTTCTTCGGGGCCTGGGCCTTCGACGCCATCGGCGGGCGCATTCTGAAGAGCGTCAAGAAGCGCGAGTTCGACCGGATCGTCGAGGCCTCGCGCGACCTCGAGGCCGCCCTCGCGGCCGACGGCACGCTGATTCTCAAGTTCTGGGTGCACACTCCGCGCAAGGAGCTGAAGAAGCGCCTGAAGGCCGCGAAGAAGAAGCAGCACGGCTGGCGCGGAGCGCGGTACGACCGCAACTCCTTCGAGCACTACGACGACATCGTGAAGCTCGGCGAGAAGTTCGTCGCGCGCACCGACGAACCGCACGCCCCGTGGCTCGTCGTCGACGGCAGCCGCGACGCGAGCCGCAACCTGGCCGTGATGAGCTGCGTGCGCGACGCGCTCGAGCGCAGGACCGGCAACACGCCGCCGCGCGAGGTTCCCCCGGTCCCGCCGTGGGAGGCCGAGAAGGCCGCGGGCGCGCTCCACCGCGTGGACCTCACCGCCAGCCTCGACTCCGACGACTACGACCGCGAGCTCGAGGAGCTCCAGGGGCGCCTGTCCGATCTCTCCGTGCGCGCGCGGGAGCGCAACCTCTCCAGCGTGCTGGCCTTCGAGGGCTGGGACGCCGCCGGCAAGGGCGGGGCGATCCGCCGCATGACGCGCGCCATGGCGGCGCGCGACTACCGCGTCGTACCGATCGCCGCGCCCACGGACGAGGAGCTCGCGCACCACTACCTGTGGCGCTTCTGGCAGCGCCTGCCGCGCGCCGGCCGCATGGTGATCTTCGATCGCTCGTGGTACGGCCGCGTCCTGGTCGAGCGCGTGGAGGGCTACGCGCGCCCCGAGGAGTGGCAGCGGGCCTACGCCGAGATCCGCGAGTTCGAGCGGCAGCTCGTCGACGCGGGAGTGTTCGTGCGCAAGTTCTGGCTGCACATCGATGCCGAGGAGCAGCTCCACCGCTTCAAGGCGCGCGAGACCACGCCGTACAAGAAGTACAAGATCACGTCCGACGACTACCGCAACCGGGAGAAGTGGGACGCCTACGCGGAGGCCGTCGAGGACGCCGTCGCGCTCACGGACTCTCCCGAGGCTCCGTGGATCGTGGTCGCCGCCAACGACAAGCGGCACGCGCGCGTGCGCGTCCTGCGCGAGGTCTGCGACGGACTCCAGCGCGCGCTGAAGTGACGGATCCCATGCCCGACGGAGGAGAGCTGCTGCACGTCGAGTCCTCGCCGGACGGCGGAGTCGTCGTCCGCCTGCGCGGCGTGTGGCGCCTCGAGTCCAGCCTGCCTGCCGCCGGCCGGGTCGCGGACCGAATCGGCGAGAGCGCGCGACGCGTGGAGTTCGACGCGAGCGACGTGGAGGCCTGGGACAGCGCGCTGCCGACGTTCGTGCGGCAGCTCGTGCAGCTCTGCGAAGCCCGCGGCCAGGTCGCCGAGACCTCCCGGCTGCCGGATGGGGCGGAGCGCCTGCTGCGGCTCGCCCTGGCCGTCCCCGAGGCCGTGGAGGCTCGCCGCGACGAGGCGAGCATCGGACTTCGAGAGCGCGTCGGCCTGCTGGTGCTCGGCGCGCTCGCCGACGCGCGCGCGACGGTCACGTTCGTGGGCGAGGCGACCCTCACGATGTGGCGCTTCGCGACCGGCCGCGCGCGTTTCCGCTGGCGCGACCTGGCCGTCGCCGTGCAGGAGGCCGGCGCCGAGGCGCTGTGGATCGTCAGCCTGATCAGCCTGCTCATGGGGCTGATCCTGGCGTTCGTCGGCGCCGTGCAACTGCGCCTCTTCGGCGCGGAGATCTACGTCGCGAACCTGGTCGTCATCGGGATGGCGCGCGAGATGGCGCCGATGATGACCGGCATCGTCATGGCGGGCCGCACGGGGGCCGCTTACGCGGCGCAGCTCGGCACGATGACGGTGAACGAGGAGATCGACTCCCTGCGCACGTTCGGCTTTTCGGCGATGGACTTCCTCGTGCTGCCGAGAATGCTGGCGCTGATGATCATGATGCCGCTCCTGTCGGTCTACTCGAACGTCCTCGGGTTCCTGGGCGGCGCGACGGTCGGCGTCGGGATGATGGGCGTGTCCATGGGGCGCTACTGGAACCAGACGGTGGAGGCCGCGCGCGTCGACGACTTCCTCGTCGGCGGGATCAAGGCCGCGGCCATCGGCGTGCTGGTCGCGATCGCCGGCTGCATGCGCGGGATGCAGTCGGGCCGCAGCGCGTCGGCCGTGGGCCTCGCGGCGACCTCCGCGGTCGTCACCGCCATCGTGTGGATCGTCGTCTCGGACGCGATCTTCTCGGTCCTCTTCGACGTGGTGGGTCTCTGATGGGCGCGCCCGCGGACCGCGACGTTCACATCGACGTGCAGGGCATGACGATGGCCTACGGCGACTTCGTCATCCAGCGCGACCTCGACTTCACGGTGCGCCGCGGAGACATCTTCTTCGTCATGGGTCCGTCCGGTTGCGGCAAGAGCACGGTCTTGCGCCATCTCGTGGGGCTCAAGGCGCCCGCGGCGGGGCGCGTGCATGTCGACGGCGAGAGCTTCTGGGAGCTCGACGAGGCCGAGCGCCAGTCGTTCATGCGGCGCTTCGGCGTGCTGTTCCAGAGCGGTGCGCTGTGGAGCTCGATGACCCTGGCGGAGAACGTCGCGCTGCCGATCGAGGAGTACACCGAGCTCTCGACGAGCCAGGCGCTCGAGGTGGCGGCCTTCAAGCTCGCGCTGGTCGGCCTGGCGGGCTACGAGGCGTTCTACCCCTCCGAGATCAGCGGCGGCATGCAGAAGCGCGCCGGGCTGGCGCGGGCGATGGCGCTCGACCCGGAGATCCTCTTCTTCGACGAACCCTCGGCCGGCCTGGACCCGCTGAGCTCGCGGCGCCTCGACGAGCTCATCGTCGAGCTGCGCGACAGTCTCGGGGCGACGATCGTGGTCATCAGCCACGAGCTGCCCAGTATCCTCTCCATCGGCACGAACTCGATCTTCCTCGGCGCGGAGGAGCGTACGCTGCTCGCCAGCGGGCCGCCGCGCGAGCTGCGCGACTCGTGTCCGAACGAGTTCGTGCGCGAGTTCCTGGCGCGTGGCGCAACGGTCGCGGCCCCGCCCGCATCCGACTCGACTCGACACCCGGAGTGACCCGCAGCAAAGCATGGCCAAGAAAGCGAATCCCACAGCGGTCGGTAGCTTCGTCCTGGGCGCGCTGGTTCTGTTCGTGGCCGGCACCTACGTGCTCGGTCGAGGGCGCCTCTTCCAGGACGACCTGCGCTTCGTGTGCAACTTCGAGTCGTCGGTCGCCGGCCTCGACATCGGTGCGCCCGTGCGCTTCAACGGGGTCAAGGTCGGCGAGGTGAGCAACATCCAGGCCGTCTGGCTGATGGGGGAGGAGGGGATCCTGACGCCCGTGACGCTCTCCTTCGGCCGCGACTCCATCAAGCCGCCGCCGGGTACGTCCGCGGCGGACTTCGCCGAGCGCGACCCCTACGACGTCATGGATCGCCTCATCGAGACCGGGCTGCGCGCGGAGCTGCTCCCCGACAGCTTCGTGACCGGCAAGCTCTACGTGGCCATGCAGTCGTACCCCGACTCGCCCGTCAACCTGAAGGGCGGGACCACCCTGCCCGAGATCCCGACGCGCGAGGCGGGGCTCGTGGCGTTCGCGAAGAGCATCGGGGACCTGCCGATCCAGGAGCTGATCGAGGACCTCCTCGCGACCGTCCGCTCGTTCCGCGCGATGGCCGACGACATCGAGGTCCGCGAGACGATCGCCAGCGTGCGACGCCTGGTCGAGCGCGTCGACGGGCAGGTCGAGCCCGTCACGCTCTCGCTGCGGGAGAGCCTGCAGGCGGTCGAGGCCGCCGCCGCGCGGGCCGCGGAGCTCCTGGAGACGACCGACAGCAAGCTGGACCTCACGATCGACGACGTGCGCGCAGACGTCCTGCCGCTCGCCTCGTCGATGGAAGAGACGCTGAAGTCCATGCGCACGACGCTCGGACGCATCGACGAGTCCATCGGGGACGACTCCGAAGTCGTGTACCGCATCGTCGTCCTGCTCGAAGATCTGGCGGAGGCGGCGCGCTCGATCACGGGGGTCGCGCGCACGCTGGAGCGCAACCCCGAGGCGCTGATCAAGGGAAAGCCGCAGCGATGAACCACTCCACTTCGTGGGCCGCGCTGGTCGCGGCACTGCTCGCCGTCGCCTGTCTGGGGTCCACGCCGCCCTCGCGCTTCTACGTGCTGGCGCCGGTCGATTCCGCGGTGGCCCCGGAGGGCGCCGTCGCGCCGTCGATCCGCGTCGCCGTGGTCGAGGTGCCGCAGTACCTGCGCGGAAACGCGATCGTCACGCGGCCCGGACCCAACGAGCTGGAGCTCGCCGACCTCGACCGCTGGGGCGGCTCGCTCGACGACGACTTCGCGCGCGTCCTGACGACGAACCTCTCCCGCCTCGTGCCCTCCGATCGGGTCGTCCAGCACTCCTGGGGCCACGACCAACCGTTCGACGCTTCGCTCTTCGTGGACGTTCGCCGCTTCGACGCCGAGCCGGGCCGAGTCGTCCTCGAGGCGCAATGGACCGTGCTCGACGGCCAGGACGAGGCGCTGGTGACGCGGGTCTCCGAGCACGAGCGACCCATCGAGGGTACCGACTACGCCGCGACCGTCGCCGCGATGAGCGCGGCGCTGGGCGACCTCTCCCTCGACATCGCCGAGGCGATTCGCTCGCTCTAGATTCATCCGCACGAGCCGTTCGAAGTCTCGGGAGAGGAATTTGCGCGATTCCTGCGACCGCGGACCGCGGGCGAGGACTGTAGGCCCTGCGCGCGTCGGAATCGGTCCGGCGCCCGCGACTCACAAGGAGCCTCCATGTTCACGCCGCTTTCCAGCGGGCTCGCCCTCGCCGTCCTTCCGACCTTCCTCGTCCCGTCCGCCCCGGGCGGCAACGAGGTCGAGCTCCTGACGCACGACTACGTGCACAAGACCTTCGAGCAGCGCGACCTCGACGGCCAGCTGGCGCTGATGTCCGCGAACGTGTTCTTCGTCGATCCGACGGCGGACGTCTGGGGCGGCCCCGCCAGCATCGGCGTGAAGGGCCGGGACAACCTGCGCCGGCTGATCCAGAGCTGGAACATCGCCGAGTCGTCGATGCACGTGCAGCACTCGTTCGTGACGGGGCCCTACGCGCTCTACGCGGGCGAGATCAGCTGGCAGGCCAACGGGCAGGCACCGGTGAAGGGCGTCCCGTTCTGCACGGTCCTGAAGGTCGCGGACGGAGCGATCGTCGAGCGCCGCGACTACGGCGACTACGACCGCCTCTTCCCACAGGCCCAGGGGCGTGAGGCGGAGCTCGCGAAGCGCGCCGACCGCTACTTCGCGGCCTACCGCGACGACGACCCGCGGACCATGGATGGGCTGCTGGCCGACGAGGCCGTCTACCTGGACCCGACCTCGGTGACCGTCGGCGAGCCGATCGAGGTGCGCGGGAAGTACGAGATCCTCGCGATGATCGAGCAGGCGGCGGGCGACGCCGGCGACCTCGAAGTCGACGTCCGCTTCCGGTTCTACTCGAACCGGCACGCGTTCTACGTTTGCCAGGCCAGCTACGCGATCGACGGGGCCGAGCTCGGAGCGCCCGGGACGGAGTTCCGGCTCGAGCACCCCGTCGTGCACGTCCTCGAGTTCGAGGACGGCAAGGTCGTCGAGCACCGTCGCTACCTCGATTACGCCGCGGCAGGGCGGCAGATCGAGGCGCAGCGCGGCTGACTCGGCGCGGATCCCTCTTCTCGGGAGCCCCAGCGGCCCCGGAACGCGGGGGCGTTCCGGGGCCGCCCTTGTTTCGACGAACGAGGCCGGTGGCGCTCGCGCACCACCGGCCTCGGCCAGCTCACGATGCTCTGCCGGGCATCGGGCTCGCCGCGAGATCCGTCGCGATCAGTGGTGCTTCTGCACTTCCTCGCGCATCGGCTTCTGCGAGCCGCCGCGGTTCGTGCCGGCCTCGATCGGTTGGGTCCAGTACGGATCGCAGGCGTGGAAGGTGTAGACCTTGGTGACGAACGTCGGGCTCGCCATCCGTTCCCACTCGTCGCCGTCGTAGCGCGGCGCGTCCGCGAGCTTCTTGGCCTCCTTGGGATAGCTCAGGGCGACGTTGCCCTCGGCCTCGAGCGTCGTCGAGATCGACGTCCAGGGGAACGCGATCTGGTCTTCGCCCATGCCGAGGAATCCGCCGGCGCCGACGACGATGTACGCCACGCGGTCGTTGTTCAGGTCGAACACGACCTGCTCGACGTCGCCGATCGTCTCGTCACCCGGCGTGTTCAGGTCGCAGGCATCGACCTTCGAGAGCCTGGCCAGCTTGCCGCGCGGCATCGGCATCGGCTCGCCGAAGGGAGTGTTCACGCCCCGCTCCCAGGCCTCGTCGTGCTTCGCCTCGGGCGTGGCGTCGTAGTCCGGCAGGTTCTCGATGCGCTGCTCGTCGAAGTCGACGGAGAGCCGACGCCCGCCGTCGGTCGTCTTCGTGTGGCGCAGGGACTTGAACGGAACGGCGACGACCTTGTCCCCGATGCCGAGGACGCCACCGCACGACAGCACGGCATAGCGCGCCGAGCCCGTGCCGTCGTCGATCAAGACGTCGCTCAGCTCGGCGAGCTTCTCGCCGTTCGCGCCGTGAATGTCGGCGCCCATCAGCTTGTCCGCACGTTCGAGGTCGATCGGGAGGAGGGTCGAGGAGGCGACGGCCTCCCGACTCTCCACATCCTCGTTCTGTCCGAACGCGGTGGTCATCGTCGCGCAGAGTGCGCAGGTCAGTGTGATCGCGAGTTTCATGGTCTCTTTCTCTTCGAGTTGGCCTCGCGGAAGCTTGCTTCCGGAGGATGCGAAACCCCCCACGAGTGCTGGAGCAAGAGCCGTGCCGATCGCCTCTCGGCCTCGTGCGGCGGGAGTCGCCGCCGCTCGTGTAGAAACGACAAGCCCATGGAGGATCTGGACAATCGAGCAGGCCCGGACCGCGAGCGGCCCGAGCCCAGGAAGAGCCAGCCCTCCAGAAGGGCGGGCGCGGCTCCGACGAGCGCGTCTCTGCGAGAAGAATCAGTCGCCGATGTCGTCGACCGCGTCCCCGACCTCGTCGGCGGCGTCGCCGACCGCGTCGCCCACTTCTTCGGCGCCGTTCTCCAGAGGGCCGTCACCCTCGCAGGCGGTGCCCGCGAGGAGCAGCAGCGTCAGGCCGCCACCCAGCATGGTTCCGCGAAGCCAGGCACGGTCGGTATTGCGAGATCTCATGGTTGCTGTCCGTCTTTCTGCTTTGGTCCGGCCGACGAGGCCGCTGTCGATTCTTCATCCAGGCGTGTCATTCCTGCACGCCGTGCGGGTGCACCGTCCTCGGTGCCGATCCCCGCGGTCTGGAAAGAGGCAGAGAAAGAAGCGTGCCAGGGGAACCCCGGCGCGGGGTCCGAACGGTGCGCGCCTGGTATGGCAGTTGCCGTGCGTTCGGCTTCCAAGTGCTGGCAGGTCGGACTCGACCCCTCCCCCCCGGCCCCGAACAGCACTCCTGGGTCTCGACGCGCGACGCGTCCGTTCGTCACCGAGCGGAGGCGTGTTCCTCCTCCCCGAGCCGTCGGGACCCGTGGCCGTCCCCGCAACCGCGCGGGGGCGGCCACTTTTCTTGCGAGTCGATCGGTCCCAGCGAGTACGGAGCGGCGCGGCGTGGGTCTTGCTGGGAGTCGTGCATCGAGTCCTCCAAGACCTCAGGGAGCCGTGCGCCGCGACGTTCGATCCGCAATGCTCGCGATCTCCACGACGGCACGACGGTTCTCATCGCAGACTCGGATCCCGCCTACCTGCTCGCGGCCTCGCGCTTGCTCGCGACGGTCGGGTGCCGGCCCTTCACGGCGCGGTCCGAGTTCGAGGTGCTGGCCCTTCTCGGCGCCGGCCCGCCGATCGACGGGGGCGCGGCCCTCTCGTTGGACGTGTGCCTGATCGACGACCGGCTACGAGGTCGGCCAGGGCTCGTGGCGGTTCGCGCCGTGCTCGGCCTGCGACCCCGATGCGCCGTGGCGGTGCTGTCCTCCCTGCCCGAACCCTCCCGGCGCCGCGCGGCGCACCGCCACGGAGCCGTCGTCTACGCGCGCAAGCCGATCTCCTCCGGTTGGCTCCTCGAGGTGATCCGTCGCGCGCGCGAGGAGCGCCGTGAGCAGCTCTTCAGACGTCGAGCTTCTCGGAGGGCTCTTCGACGGTGAACGAGAAGCAGCTGCCGCGGCCCAGCTCCGACGTGAACCAGAGTCGACCCTGGAGCTGTTCGACGGCTTGACGGGAGAGGGCCAGGCCCAGGCCCTCGCCGTCCGACGAGTCGGTCTCCGGGGCGCGCACGTACTCGTCGAAGATCACTCCCTGGAGCGCCTCCGGGATTCCGAACCCGTTGTCCTCCACGTCCACACGCCAGATTCGCGGCTCGTCCGTCCGGGTCGCGCGGACCTCGACCCACGACCGCGCGCGGCTCGGGTCGCTGTACTTGATCGCGTTCGTGAGGAGGTTCATGAGGACCAGCCCGATGCGGGTCGAGTCGACCGCGATCGACGGCAGGTCCGGTGCCGGGCGCAGCTCGACGTAGCGCTCCTCGGCGAGCTCCTTCAGGTCGGCCAGCACCTCGTGCATCAGGTCGTCGAGCGGCATCATGTCCCCGCCGGCCGAAGCGTGGTGGCGCTGGGCGACGGCGATCGTGTACGCGTCGTCCGCCACCCGGTCGATCCGGCTCAGGGTACGCTCGAGGCTGTCGAGCAGCTCGTCGCCGTCCGACCCCTCCGTCTCGCGAAACACGCGCAGCGTCAGGCGCGCCGCGTTCAGGCGATTGCGCAGCTCGTGCGTGACGGCGCGGCCGTAGTCGAGGAGCAGGCGGCCGCGCTGCTGACGGCTGGCGCGACTGCGGTCGTGGTAGATGTGGGCGGTCCGCTGGACCATGTCCCCGAGGAGTTGCTCGAGGTCCATGTTGACGTGCAGCGGCGCCTCGGGAGGGAGTGCCTCCGGGAAGTCGCCGGCCTCCTCGATCAGGGCCTCGTAGACGAGGCGGCGCAGGATCTCGAACTCCGCCAGGACCTCGTCGAGCTCGTACCCCTGGGAGCGGCGCAGCGTGCCGATGTTCTCCAGCTCCTGGCGAACGAACGCGCTCGACGTGAGCGAGCCTCCATCGTGCAGCGCGGTGAACAGCTTCCCGAGGAGTATGGGGATGTGGTTCAGCAGCGTGTCGTCGGGGAAGATCCGGCGCGGCTTCTCGGGCAGGCGCTGCTTGATCTCGTTCAGCCAGGCTCGCGTCAGGTCCTCGGCGCGCCCCTTCAGGCGAGCCGCGACGTGCTCGCGGAACAGGCGGTATGCCTCTGCTTCTTGCTTCACGACCGGCATCCTCGCGACGAGCCTAGCGCTTCCGGCCCGCCCGTAGCAACGCGCTACGGGCGGGTGAACGTCAGCCGTCGTTCCGGGAGCGGATCACACCCGGCTCCAGCAGGGGGTCCCCGCGGTCGGCGTACAGGTGGAGGCGGTTGTAGATCGTCTTGAGGCTGACGCCAAGCTCCTCGGCGGTGCGCCGCTTGTCGCCGTCGTTCTTCTGGAGCGTGCCGAGGATGACCCGGCGCTCGACCTCCTCCAGCGACTGGCCGATGTGGACCGCGTAGGGGTCGCGCCGGCCCGACCCGCTGGGCCGCAGCATCTGCAGATGCTCGGGCTCGATCGAGTCGATGGCCATCACGTGGGCGCGGCGAACGACGTTGCGCAGCTCGCGCACGTTCCCCGGCCAGGGGTGCGACCGCAACTGCTCCAGGGCGGCCTCGCTCACCTGCGTGTGCTCGCCGGGCGCGTCGAACTCGGCCAGGAAGGAGCGGGTCAGGACCGGGAGGTCCTCGATGCGCTCGCGGAGCGGAGGAATGTCGACCATCAGGACCAGGAGGCGGTAGAGGAGGTCCTCGCGCAGCATCCGATCCTCGACGGCCTGGAACGGAGGGCGGTTCGAGGCCGAGACCAGGCGGAAGTCCACCGGCTTCGACTTCGTGCTGCCGATGCGCTGGATGGTCCGGGTCTCCAGCACGCGGAGGAGCTTGGCCTGCAGCTCGAGGGGCATCTCCGTGATCTCGTCGAGGAACAGCGTTCCGCCGTCGGCGCGCTCGAACACGCCGATGTGCTGGCGGTCGGCGCCCGTGAAGGACCCGCGCTCGTGGCCGAACAGCTCGGACTCCATCAGCGAGGAGGGAATCGCGCCGCAGTTCACCGCGACGAAGGGCTTGCTCGACCGCGGGCTGAGCGCGTGGGTCGAGCGTGCCGCCAGCTCCTTGCCGACACCCGTCTCGCCGCAGATGAAGACGCTGGCGTCGGTGGGCGCGCTGCGCACGATCTGATCGCGAACCAGCCCGATGGCCTTGGACTCGCCGAGGATCTTGTCGAACGCACCCAAGCACTCCTCGGACGCGCGGCGCGGCTTCACGGTCTCCTCGTCCGCGGACGTCAGCAGCCTGTCGAGGCGCTCCAGGTCGAGCGGCTTCGTCAGGAAGTCCGAGACGCGTGCACGCAGCGCGTCGACGGCCGCCTCGGCGTCCGTTCGACCGGTCACGGCGATCACGCTCGTGGACTCGGGCAGATGGTCGACCAGCTCGAGGCCGTTGCCGTCCGGAAGGCCGATGTCGACGATCGCGTACTGAACCGGTCCGCGCGAGATCTGCTTGCAGGCCTCGTCGAGGGTGGTCGCGCGCCGCGTAACCAGATTCCGATTGCGAACGAAGCGATCGAGAGCGTCCAGAGACTCGTTGTCGTTCTCGACGAGCAGGGCAGTCTTCATGAGGGGCTCCTTGGAGGTTGGTTACAGGTACTTCGGTAGCGCTCCGCGTCGCCGCGGTGGGAGAAAGATGGGCTTGTCTCGCGCGCGGCTCAGGCGCTGCGGTCGGGGAGCTGGGACTCCAGCCGCTCGAGCACTTCGCGGACTTCGGAACAGGCCTCCGACAGCTCACGCTGGGAAGCGGCCGCACCGCGGACGAACCGATCGAGCTTCAAGAGCTTGGTCTCCATCTGTTCGCGCGCCATGCGCAGAGGAAGGACGAGGTCGGAGGTCGGTCCAGGCTCGCGGCGGGCTTCGATCTCCGCCAGCAGCGAGTCGGCCTTGCGCGCGAGCCGGAACACGTCGGAGAGTTCGGGTGGCCGGTTCACCATTCGGGTTTCAACGGTCTAGAGCGCGGGACGGCGGCGACCCAGGACCAGGCTGACGAGGAACAGCACCAGGAAGACGACGAAGAGGATCTTCGCGATGCCCGCCGCGCCGGCGGCGATGCCTCCGAAACCGAAGATGGCGGCGACGAGGGCGATGATCAGGAAAGTGGCGGCCCAACCGAGCATTTGCAGACTCCTTGGTGAGTGGGGGGGAGCGGGACGATCCGATGAGACCCGAGAGGAGCAAGGGACGTGCCCCGGGACCGAGAGAGGGGCTCGTGGACGCTGTAAGCCAATGCCTCAAAACGGCTTGGTGTCTACGGCGGTGAAGGCCACCCCCGGACCTTGCCAGGCGAATCGGAAGCGCCACTGCGGGTAGCATGGAGCTTCGACACCCGAAACCCGGAGCGGAGCGGGGCGCTCGAGACCCGAACACGCCCGAGCCCCTCGTCCAGAGCCCCCATGGCCGAACACTGCACGCAGCCCGACGAGGAGCCTCGCATCCACGTCGCCCTGCCCGAAGGCGACCTGCGCCGCCAGCTGATCGAGGCCCTGTCGCGGGCCGAGGTGAAGATCGAGCGGATGCCGCGCTCGAAGGGGCTCTGGGAGCGCGTCGAGAACGAGGACGTCGACGTCATCGTGGTGCGCCGCTCCCAGCTCCCGGACGACGCACGGGCTCGCATCCAGGAGTTCTCGACGGACGCCGAGGCCCCCGGCGTCGTGGTGATCGGCGACGAGGGTGAGGCGAGCGATCGCGCGGAGTTGATGGCCTCGGGAGTCAGCTACGTGCTCGATGCCACGACCGGCGCGGAAGAACTGGCCACCGCCATCCAGAGCCTGGCCGAGGCGGAGGTCGACGGCGGTCGCGACGGGCCCGAGGGGAAGGGCGCCGAGATGCAGCCCAAGCTCGCGGACTTCCTGTCGCGCAACGCGTACATGCAGCGCTTCCTCGACATGGTCCGACAGGTCTCCGACGCGGACGCGTCGCTCTTGATCACGGGCGAGACCGGCGTCGGCAAGGAGCGCCTGGCGCGTGCGATCCACGCGCAGAGCCCGCGCTGCAAGAAGCCGTTCGTCGCCGTGAACTGCGGAGCGCTGCCCGAGCCGCTGCTGGAGAGCGAGCTCTTCGGCCACGAGAAGGGAGCCTTCACGGGCGCCGACAGCCTGCGCAGGGGGCGATTCGAGCAAGCGGAGGGCGGGACCATCTTCCTCGACGAGATCGGCGAGATGCCGAACCACCTGCAGGTCAAGCTGCTCAGCGTCCTGCAGCGCCGCGAGGTGCAGCGCGTCGGCGGATCGGACTGCATTTCCCTCGACGTCCGAGTCATGGCGGCGACCAACCGCAACGTCCTGGAGGACGTCGAGGCCGGTCGCTTTCGCGAGGACCTGTACTACCGCCTCAACGTCATCGGCCTCGAGATCCCGTCCCTGCGCGAACGCATCGAGGACATTCCCGAGCTCGTCGGCTCCCTGATGCGCCACTTCCGGGACGAGGCGCTCAGGGAAGAAGTGCAGGGCATCAGCGAGGAGGCCCTGGAGGCGCTGACGGCGTACGCGTGGCCGGGCAATGTCCGCGAGCTGATCAACGTCATCGAGCGCGCCACGCTGCTCTGCAAGGGCTCGGAGATCACGCCGGGCGACCTGCCGCCCCAGGTCCTCGCGGCCGCCGGTCATGCGGGCGAGGCTCCGGGGCCCGCCGGACCGGGCGCGAATTCGATCCCCGGCGGGCTCGATCCGAAAGGGTGGACCGAGTCGACCCTCGCGGAGGTTCGCAGCCGGGCCGTCGAGTGGGCCGAGCGGACCTACCTCGACTCCGTGCTCCGGAGGGAGCAGGGACACATCGGCAAGTCCGCGGAGCGCGCGGGAATCGGAACACGCGCGCTGTACGACCGCTTGCGCCGCTACGACATCAAGAAGGAAGACTACAAGCCCGGCTGACGTCCCTTCACGGGCCGACGAGCGTCGTCGCCAGGCCGTGGGACGCGCCGTCCGCGTCGAGCCACGAGTCCAGGATCAGCCCGTTGGTCGGATCGGCCAGCAGCTCGACCAGGTTGGAGCCCAGCGGCCCGGCCATGGCCGGGTTGGCGGCGCCCGCGCGCAGGTTGTTGCCGACCACGGGCGTGATGAGCGGGTGGTTGCTGGATCCCGTCGACACGCCCGACTTCAGCACGGTGCGGTCCATGTTGAAGGCCACGCGCGCCGCGCTGAAGGGCATCGCGTTCGGAGCGCCGTTGCAGCCCTTGCGCTGCGTGTCGCCGTCGAGCGGGTTCACGGGGCAGCCGTCCTCGTCGAAGAGGAACATGCCCGAGCCCAGCCCGGCGACCATGTGCACCCACAGCGGCGAGTTCATCTGGTTGCCCGTGTTGCGCCCGAAGTGGTCCTGCAGCACGGCCGAGAAGCCCAGCGGCGGCTGGTCGAGCGCGTCGAAGTCGTTGGTCTCGAGGGCCGTCACGAACGCGGCGTACTCCGTGGCGTAGGTCGTCATGCCGTCGGTCGTCAGGTGGCACGCCACGCAGTAGCGCGGGCCTTCGTTGCCGCCGACCGGATCCACCTTGCCGCGAATCGAGTGCGCCATCATCGCGTTGTGCGACAGCGACGGCGCGGTGACGCCGGGATCGCTGCCGTTCCCGTTGCGATCGGAGAACGTGAAGGTCTCGGTCGGCGCGCTCCCCGAGCGGTCGCGCCAGCGGAAGAACATCTTCGTGTTCGGGCTGACCTGCGTGATCCGGTTGCGCGAGTTGACGCCGAGCTGGAAGAAGAGCGGCGACTGGTACACGAAGTCCGCCTCGCGCTCGCGGAAGGCGATGCGATCGCCCGTGATGTTGCTGAAGGTGTTCGGGTTGTTGGTGTGCTCACCCTCGAGGTGGCAGCCCATGCACGTGTTCGTCCACGACGCGTGGCACGAGGCGCAGTCCATGTTGTCCGCGTGCGTGAAGCCGGTCGGGACGTTGCCGTCGAACGTCTGCTGCGGACCGATCCCCGTCGACGCCGAGCCGTCGTACGTCCCCATGGCGTAGGAAGCCTTCGGGCTGTACACGGGCACGTTCCTGTCCGGGTGGATCACGGAGTTGTCCACGACCACGTCCAGCGTCTGCGGGATGTAGTGCGGGGCGCCCGTGAGCTTGCTGTACAGGTAGAACCCGCCCGTCTCCTTCACGACGTGCGGCAGCGGCAGCCCCTTGGCGTCCGTGGCCACCTCGCGCACGACACCGTCGTAGGCCGTCGCCATGACGGTTTGAACGGGAGTCGCAACGGTGCCGTGGCAGCTCTCGCAGCGGATGGCGACGCCGTGTTCCATGCGACTGGCCAGGCGCTCCCCGCTCGGGGAGCTCGTGTCCCCGCCGTGCAGGTCGTAGCTGCCGTGGCAGTCGATGCAGCCCATGCCCGCCTCGTAGTGGATGTCGGGCGGGGTGTCGTCCAGCGTGTCGCCGTCGTAGTCCTCGAACAGCAGGTACTGGTCGTGGTCGCGACCGTTGAACTCGCGGTTCCCGAGGACCGGGTCGAACAGGCGCGCGTCGTTCGTGGTGCGCGTGAACGAGTCCGGGTTCGTCGGGTACTGCCGGTTTCGCCGGACGTCCTCGTTCTGGTCGAGGCGGATGCCCCAGTACTGCATCACGGTGCGGTTCGAGCCCTGGTGGCAGCCCGCGCAGGTGTAGTCGTCGAT
>CAYGPA010000043.1:6234-18154 GCA_964351535.1 uncultured Planctomycetaceae bacterium | reverse complement strand
ATGGGCGTCGAGGCGATCTTCCACCGCGCCTTCACGCGCGCGCGCGAGTACGCCGAGGACTGGACGCGCTACGGGGAGGCCGTCGAGCGCGGCGAGGACCCGGTGCCGCCGCGCCGCGACGTGCGGCTCGAGGCCCTGGCGGGCATCCTGGCCGGCACGATCGACGTGCACTCGCACTGCTACGTCGCCAGCGAGATCCTGATGCTGATGCGCGTCGCGGAGCAGCACGGCTTCCGCGTGCGCACGTTCCAGCACGTGCTCGAGGGCTACAAGGTGGCCGTCGAGATGGCCGCGCACGGCGCCGGCGGCTCGACCTTCGGCGACTGGTGGGCCTACAAGTGGGAGGCCTACGACGCGATTCCGCACAACGCGGCCATGATGGACGAGGCCGGCGTGCTGTCGTCGGTCAACTCCGACTCCGACGAGATGGTGCGGCGCCTCTACACCGAGGCGGCGAAGTCCGTGCGCTACGCCGGCATGGACCCGATCCGCGCGCAGCGGCTCGTCACGCTGAACTCGGCCCAGCAGCTCGGCCTCGGCGCGCGCGTCGGCACGATCGAGGTGGGCAAGGACGCCGACCTGGTGCTGATGAACGGGCCGCCGCTGTCCTCGCTGGCGCGCGTCGAGCTGACGCTGGTCGACGGCGAGCTGGAGTTCGAGCGGCGCGACGCGTTCGGTCTGGACGAATCCGCGCCGCCGGTTCTCGACGTCGTCGAGCGCGACTTCCCGGCCGACGCGGATCGCTTCGACCTGAACGGCGGCGAGGTGATCGCCCTCGTAGGCGGCACGCTGCACCCGATCACGTCGCCCGACGTCGAACAGGGCACGGTCGTGATGCAGGGCGGCAAGATCGTGCGCATGGGGCGCGACGTGGCGCTGCCGCTCGGCGCGCGCGTCGTCGACGTCTCGGGCAAGCACGTCTGGCCCGGCATGGTCGCGGCCTACACCGGGCTCGGGTTGATCGAGATCAGCTCCGTGCGCGGCACCGACGACAAGGACGAGATCGGCGGCAACCAGCCCGACGTGCGCGTGACCGCCTCGATGAACGCCGGGTCCGCGCACATCCCGGTGACGCGCCAGAACGGCATCACCCGCGCCCAGGTCGCGCCCCAGGGCGGCGGACCGATGATGGGGCAGTCGTGCGTGATCCGGCTGACCGGCGACACGTGGGAGGAGCTCCTGGTCGCCGACCGCGACATGCTGCACGTGCGCTATCCGCGCGTCGCGAACGACGCGGAGAAGAAGGAAGAGGACGACGAGGCCGAGGAGCTGCGCCGCATGTTCCGCGACGCACGCGAGTACGGCCGGCTGCTCGAGGCGTCGCGAACGCAGGGCGCACCGCCGCCCGACTTCGACAGCCGGCTCGAGGCACTGGTGCCCTACGCGACGGGCGCGCGCCGCATCGCGCTGCACGCCGACAACGCGCAGACGATCCTCTTCGCGATCCGCTTCGCGCAGGAGCTCGAGCTCCAACCCGTGCTCTTCGGCCTGCGCGAGGGCTGGAAGGTGGCCGACGCGATCGCGCGTTCGGGGTTCGAGTGCGTCGTCGGGCCGGTCCTGACGCTGCCCTCGTCGCGCTACGATCCCTACGAGGCGCCGTACGCCAACCCCGCCGTGCTCGCGCGCGCCGGCGTGCCCGTCGCGCTGATGTCGCGCGACACGCAGAACACGCGCAACCTGGCCTTCCACGCGGCCATGGCGTGCGCGTTCGGCCTGCCGCGCGAGGAGGCGCTGCGCGCGATCACGTACTACCCCGCGCGCATGCTGGGGATCGAGCATCTCGTCGGCAGCCTCGCGCCGGGCAAGCTCGCCGACGTCGTCGTCACCGACGGCGACCTGCTCGAGATCACGTCGCCGGTCGAGTACCTCTTCATCGACGGCGTGCAGCAGAGCCTCGAGACGCGCCAGACGCGCTTCTACGATCGTTACAGCGCCCGCCTGCAGCGCTCCAAGACCTCGACCACCCCTGCCGGGAGCTCCCGATGAACGAACCGAACGTGACGGCGCGCCTCGAGCGCCTCGAGGGTCGCTGCCGGCGACTGGGTCTCTGCGCGACGGCCGGGGCCGTGCTCGCCGTCGTCGCCGTCTCCACCGCGTTCCGCGCCCCGCGCGAGCGCGAGGTGCTGGGCGCCGACGAGTACGTGTTGCGCGACGACGTCGGTCGCCCGCGCGCGATCCTGGGCGTCGAGGAGGGCGAGGTCGGCCTGCGCCTGATGGATCCCGGCGGCAACGTCCGCGCGCGCCTCGCGGTCGACAAGCTCGGCGCGCCGCGCTTCGACCTGCTCGACGACCTCGGCCGCGTGCGCTCGACGCTGGCGCTGGACGCCGAGTCCGCCGCCTACTTCCGCGCGATCCCCGAGTCGGGCGAGGGCGGCGCCTGGTTCGGCGTCAACGAGAACGGCAACCCGGTCGCCCACCTCGACATCCCGGACGAGCTGCCGCACCGCCTCGTCCTGGGCGCCTCGACGCAGCGCACCGGCATCACGATCGTCGAGAAGGGCGACGTGACGTTCCGCGCGCCGTAGCGCGGGCTCGGCGGGGTGCTAGGGAAAGGTGCCCTCGGCCGCCGACGCTTGACCGGGGACGCCGTCCTCCGCAGCGGGTTCCATCGCCGGATCGGGGCTCATCGGAGGGGCGGCGGAGCTCTGGTAGGGATACGGGGCGAAGATTGTCGCCACGGCCGACGACACGGTCGGATCGGACCGGTCCTGCAGGTTCATGTCGCGGAGCTCGTCCTCGGCCGTGCCGTTCCAGACCAGCAGGCGCAGGGCGGCGTCGACGAGGTCGATCGACAGCGTTCCCTCGGCGTAGCGCACGGCCTGCGTCTCGTAGTGCGTCGGCCAGGTGCGGTAGCGCCCGGTGCGATAGGCGTAGTAGCCGCCGTCGGGCGTCCCGGCGGTGGAGACCGTGCCCAGGTCCTCGCGGTTCAGGAAGAAGTTGACGAGGAGATCCCCGCCCTGGTGCACGTAGCGATAGCCGCGCGACTCGAGCTCGATGCGCACCGAGCGCTTCAGGCGCTGCGTCAGGGGGGACTGGTAGTCCTCGGACCCCTCGGGCTCGGTCGCGATCGGCACGAAGAACGAGAAGGTCCGGTAGCGCGAGAAGTCCACGTCCGGGTTGATGTCCGACCGCAGGACGGGGCCCGAGCCGGCGCAGGCGACGGCGAGGCCCAGGAGCAGGGCGCAGAGGAGGGATCGCATGGGGGCGACGATAACGAAAGAGGTTCGCGCGGTGCGCGCGTTCCCGCTGGATCGGAACGGTCCGTCGAACCTACCGGTGCCACCAGCCAAGGGCAACCGGACCCGAGGAGGCTTGCCGGCCACGTGCCGGCGACGACGCTCGGCAGCCGATCTTCAGGTCCTCAAGGCGATGGGGGTTCCCGCCGCCGCTCCACCGCGAGCTCCTTCAAGCGCTCGGAGGGGGAGTAGAGGGATTTGCGACCCGCCTTGGCCTCGACGAGCAGGTCGCGGTCGACCAGCCCCTTGAGGTCCTTCCACGCCGTCGGCTGGGTCACGCGGTGGTACTGGAGGTGCTCCCTCGCCGTGTAGACCTGCTCCGGGTGGGTCAGCGCGTGATCGATCAGGGCGAGCTGACGATCGTTGAGACCCTCGCGAATACCCTGGGTCTCCTCGAGCCAGCGCTCGAGCGACGCCCGTTTCGCGAGGTGTCGGGCCAGGTGCTCGATTTCGCGCTCGACGCATGCCATCTGCTGTCGGACGAAGTAGGTGACGTCGTTCCCGTCGGTCTGGACGTAGCGGAACGCTCGGTAGTACTGCCCACGAGCTCGGTAGATGGCTCGCGAGATCGACAGGGAGCGAAACCAGTGGTAGCCCGCGCGCAGGGTGGACCACAGGAACAGCGCCCGAGCCGTGCGCCCGTTGCCGTCTGCGAACGGGTGGTCGTAGGCGAGCTGATGGTGGATGAGGATGGCTCGCGTGAGCGGGTGCAGGAAGTCCTCGTCCGTGCTCTCCGAGTTGGCGAACTCGCACAGTCGCTCGAGCCTGTCGGGCAACTCACTTGTCGGCGGGGGTGTGAAGACGGGTTCTCCGGTCGTCGCGTCCACGATGTGGATGTCGTCCTCTTGGCGGACCCGGCCGACGTCCGCCGGGTCGTCGAGCGTGTCGATCGTCACCGTTGCCTGGACCTTCCGGATCAACTCCGGAGTCAACGGACTCGCGCACCACTCGTCCATCTGCTCCATGGCCGCCAGGTTGTTGAGGACCATGCGCTCGGAGCGGGAGCGCGGCTCTCGTCCCGACCGGATGAGCTCCCGAGACTGCCGGCGCGTCGTGACGGCTCCCTCGATGGCGCTGGAGTGGTGTGCCTCGTCGATGGCGGCCATCAGCCGGAAGGCCGTGTCCGGGCCCGCGACCCTGGCGGCCTGCCAGAGGGTCTCGCGCGTGTCGATCCGGTGGAGGAGCGGCAGCATCGGCTCGGTCCGGCGGAAGACGAAGGGCACTCCGCCTTTCGCCTGCAGGGGCAGCGAGCGTGAGCTGCCCTGCCTTTGCATCCAGACGAGCCTCCAGAGCTCCTCCGCGCTCCACCCCGGTGGGGCGGGCCGGCGGCGGAACTGGTCCCAGTGCAGGTAGCCTCCCTTGGGGGTATCCGCAGCCCGGACGGCTGTCTGGATCCCGGCCTGGTCCTCGAGCGACTTGACGAGGGCTTCCTGGAGGCGACTGGCATCGACGCGGGGCGCGAGTTGGATCCTGGGCATGCGTGGCTGAATAATAGGCAATTCCCTATGCTTATTATTCGGCGAATTATGCCAACCCCTGAAGGCTTATCGAAACCGCAAGGAGACGCTGCAAGGCGCCTTGTATCAAGGCTTTATGGCCGCCTCACGCGCGCCCCGCCTCGACGAACGTGGCCACGTTCGCCGGGTCGGTGGTCTTCAGCACGCCGTGGCCGAGGTTCAGGACGTGGCCCGGGCGGCCGTGGACGGCGTCGAGGATGGCGCGCGTGCGGCGGGCGACGTCCTCGGGGGTCGAGAGCAGGACGGCCGGGTCGAGGTTGCCCATCAGCGCCAGGCGGTCACCGTAGCGGTCGAAGGCGGCGCCGATCGGGATGCGGTGGTCGAGGGCCAGGCCCTCGCACGGCAGGCCCGCGACCTCGTCGAGCAGGTGGCCGCCGCCGTGGACGAAGACGAGGCGCGGGACGCGGTCGCCGACGTACTCGAGCGCCTTGCGGGCCCACGGCAGCGCGAAGCGGCGGTAGTCCTCCGGCGTCAGCGAGCCGGCCCACGTGTCGAAGAGCATCACGACCTCCGCGCCGTGCTCGACCTGGTAGACGAGGTGGCGCCCGACGGCCTCCGCGAGCTTGTCCATCAGCGCGTCGAAGGCCGCGGTCTGCCGGTACATGAACGCGCGCAGCTCGAGGAACGCGCGGCCCGTGCCGCCCTCGATCGCGTAGCTCGCCAGCGTGAACGGAGCCCCGCAGAAGCCGATCAGCGCCACTTCGTCGGGCAGGCCCGCGCGCACGCGCTCGAGCGTCTCGCCGACGTAGGCGAGCGACTCCGCCGGATCGAGCGGAAGCAGGCTCTCCACATCGCGCGCGGTGCGCAGGGGCTCGGGAAAGGACGGCCCGCGCTCGTCGAACACGAGCTCCATCCCCATGGCCTCGAGCGGCACGAGGATGTCGCTGAACACGATCGAGGCGTCGAGCCCGTAGCGCCGGATCGGCTGCAGCGTGACCTCCGCCGACAGCTCCGGATTCTTGACGAGCTGCAGGAACCCGCCGGCCTGCTTCCGCACCACCTGATACTCGGGCAGGTAGCGCCCCGCCTGACGCATGAGCCAGACCGGCGGCCGGGGGAGTGTCTCGCGCCGCAGCGCACGCAGGAGCAGTCGATCGTTCGAGTCCATGGGGCCGCCTAGCCTAGAGAATCGAGCCGGCGTCGTCGCCGAGTCTGCCTGTCCAGAACTCGATCGAGCGCCTCGCGCACTCCAGCTACAGTACGGATGTGGATGCCCCGTCACCGCGTCGCAGCGTCAGCCTACGGGTCATCCGTCCCGGCCAGGCCGCTCCTCGGCAGGCCGACTGGGCGGGTACGACGCCCGGCGAGCGGATCGAGGCCGTCTGGGAGCTGACGAAGCTCTGCCTCGCCTGGCGCGGAGACGATGAACCGCGAATTCAGAGATCCGTTGTCCGCATTCGACGACCAGAGGGTTGAGTACCTGGTCGTCGGTGCGAACGCCGGCCCCCCGCTGCGCGCGCCGCCTCACGGCGTCAGCCGATACCCCGTCCCGCGGACCGTCTGGATGAAGCGCGGGTTCTGCGGGTCGTCCTCGAAGATGCGGCGCAGGCGGACGATGAAGTTGTCGACGGTGCGCAGCGTGGGGAAGGCGTTGTAGCCCCAGACGCGGTCGACGATGTCGGCGCGGGAGACGACCTCGCCGGGGCGTTCGGAGAGGCAGCGCAGGATCATGGTCTCCTTCTGGGAGAGCTCGATCTCGCGGTCGCCGACCTTGGCGGTGTAGCTCTTGAAGTCGATCTCGGCCTCGCCGATGCGCAGCACGTCGCCGCCGGGCTGCGGCGAGCCGAACCACTGGCGGCGGCGCAGGATGGCGTGCACGCGAAGGATCAGCTCGCGCAGGTCGAAGGGCTTGGGCAGGAAGTCGTCGCCGCCGAGCTCGAGGCCGCGCACGCGGTCGTCGCCGGAGCTGCGCGCGGTCAGGAAGAGGATCGGGACGTCGTTGCCCTCCTTGCGCAGAGCGTCGCAGACCTCGAAGCCGTCGAGGCCCGGGAGCATCACGTCGAGCAGGACCAGCGCCGGCCGGCGCGCGCGGATGCGCTCCAGGGCGCTGATGCCGTCGCCGACGACGTCGACCTTCCAGCCCTCGAGCTCGAGGTTGTCCGCGATCACCTCGGCCAGGTGGCGCTCGTCCTCGACGACCACGATCTCCTCGCCGGACACGCTCAGTCCTCCCGCCCCGGCAGGGCGACGAGCATGCGCGTGCCGCCGCCGTCGAGTCCGTCTTCGACCGTGACGCGGCCGCCGAGGGCGCGCGTCAGCTCCGCCACGAGATAGAGGCCCAAACCGACGCCCGGTCGCTTGCGGACGACGTCCCCCGGGCCGCGCACGAAGGGCATGAAGAGCTTGCGCCGGTCGGCACCGCCGAGGCCGGGGCCGTAGTCGCGCACCTCGAGCAAGCCGTCCCCCGCGTCGCGGCGCACGGAGACGTCGACGCGGCTGGGATCGCCGCCGTACTTGACCGCGTTCGACACCAGGTTGCGCAGGATGCGTTCGAGCGCGGCGGGATCCGCCGTCACCGCGACCTCCTGGTTCGGCACGTGGAACTCGATCAGCGCGCCCGACATCGAGCCTTGGGTCTTGAGCTCCTGCTGCAGGTCCACGACGAAGGCCGCCAGGTCCAGCGGCTCGGGATGGACCTCGATGGTCTTGTTGGCCATCCGGGCGCCGTCCAGCATCTCCTCGACCATGCCGTCCAGCCGCTCGAGGTCCTCCTTGGCATGGTTCAGGTAGCGCGCGCGCTTCTCCTCCGGAACGCGGCCGAGCAGCAGGCTCTCGACCGCGATCTTCGCCGACGCGAGCGGGCTGCGCAGCTCGTGCGTGACGCCGGAGAGGAACGCGCGCTGGCGCTCGCCGAGATCGGCCTCCTGCTTCAGCACGCGCAGCACGATCACCATCCCGCCGACCAGCGCCAGCGCCACGACGGCGCCCTCGACCGCGAACATGACCATCGTGTCGCGCGTCGCGTCGCGGATCGCCCGCGCCTGCATGCCGTCCAGCGGGGCGCCCGCCTCCACGGCGCGGCGCACGAGCACGTCGCCCTGGCGGAAGAAGTAGACGCCCCACCAGCAGAGCAGGGCGAGACACAGGCCGACGACGGCCCAGTAGACGCGCAGCGAACGCCGCGCGGCGCTCAACGCGCGGCCTCCGCGGAGATGCCGGCCAGGGCGCGGTCGAAGGCGGCGACGGCGCGGTCGATGTGCTCCTCGGTGTGCGCGAGCGACACGAAGGCGACCTCGTAGGAAGACGGCGCCATCCACAGGCCCTCGTCCAGCGCGCGCCGATGCAGGCGGCTGTAGAGCTGCGCGCCTTCGGGGCGGACGCAGCCGAACGTGTGCGGCGTCTCGCCGGGCTGCAGGCAGAGCCACAGGATCGAGCCGACGCGCGCGACGGAGCCCGCGACGCTGCGGCGCGACAGCGCCTCGACCCAGCCGCGCTGCAGGCGCCCGCCGAGCTCGTCGAGGCGCTCGTACGTGCCGGGCTTCTCGATCTCGCGCAGCGTGGCGAGGCCCGCGGCCATCGCGACCGGGTTCCCCGACAGCGTGCCGGCCTGGTACACGGGCCCGAGCGGTGCGACGTGGTTCATGATCGCGTCGGGCGCCACGTAGGCGCCGACCGGCATGCCGCCGCCGACGATCTTGCCGAGCGTGACGATGTCCGGCGTGACGCCCGAGTACTCGACCATGCCGCCCGGGGCGACGCGCATGCCGGAGATGACCTCGTCGAACAGCAGCAGGGCGCCGTGGCGCGTGCACAGCTCGCGCACGCCGCGCAGGAACTCGATCGGCTGGATCAGCAGGCCCGCGTTGGCCGGCAGCGGCTCCATCACGACGCACGCGATCTGGTCGCCCCGGTCGGCGAACAGCGCCTCGAGCTGCGCGAGGTCGTCCAGCGGCAGCACGTCGGTCAGCTGCGTGTACTCCTCCGGAACGCCGGCGGAGGACGGCGTGCCGAAGGTCGCCAGCCCCGAGCCGGCCTTCACCAGCATCGAGTCGTGGTGTCCGTGGTAGCAGCCGTCGAACTTCACGACGCGCGAGCGCCCCGTCGCGCCGCGCGCGAGCCGGATGGCGCTCATCACCGCCTCGGTGCCCGAGTTGACGAAGCGCACCTTGTCGGCGAACGGGAAGCGTCGCAGCACGCTCTCGGCCAGCTCGACCTCGTCGGGACACGTGGCGCCGAACGTGAGGCCCGCGCGGACCGCGCGCGTCACGGCGTCGACGACGGCGGGGTGCGCGTGTCCGAGGATCAGCGGTCCCCACGAGCACACGAGGTCCACGTACGAGCGCCCCTGCGTGTCCGTGATCGTGGCCCCCTGGGCGCGCTGCACGAACGGCGGGTCGCCCTCGACGGCGCCGAAGGCGCGCACGGGGCTCGAGACACCGCCCGGCATGGCGGCCAGCGCACGTTCCAGGAGCTCGTTCATGCGATCCATCCCTGCTTCAGCGCCTCGCGCGCGTGGTACGTCACGATCCAGTCCGCGCCGGCGCGCGCCATCGAGCCCAGGATCTCGGGCACGAGGCGCGCCTCGTCGACCCAGCCCTTGGCGGCCGCGGCCTTCACCATGCTGTACTCGCCCGAGACGTTGTACGCGGCGAGCGGCAGCAGCGACGACTCGCGCACCGCGGAGAGAATGTCGAGGTACGCGAGCGCGGGCTTCACCATGAGCATGTCGGCGCCCTCCTCCTCGTCGACCAGGCTCTCGCGCAGCGCCTCGCGCGGGTTGCGCCAGTCGAGCTGGTACGAGCGCCGGTCGCCCGACTTCGGCGCGGAGTCGGCCGCCTCGCGAAACGGGCCGTAGAAGGCCGAGGCGAACTTGGTCGAGTACGAGAGGATCGCGGTGTTCTCGAAGCCGGTCTCGTCGAGGCGGCAACGGATCGCGGCCACGCGGCCGTCCATCATGTCGCTGGGGGCGACGATGTCGGCGCCGGAGCGCGCGTGGGCGAGCGCCATCTCGGCGAGGATCGGCAGGCTCTCGTCGTTCTGCACGTAGCCGTCGCGCAGCACGCCGCAGTGGCCGTGGTCCATCGAGCCGCACAGGCAGACGTCGGTCGCGATCGTGAGCTCCTCGCCGAAGGCCGCGCGCAGCGCCTCGACCGCGCGCGAGACGCAGTTCTCCGGGTGCACGGCCGAGCGGGCGCGATCGTCCTTCTCGCCGTAGACCCCGAACACGAGCACGGTGCGCACGCCGAGGTCGAAGTCCGCCCGCACGGTCTCGACCAGCGTGTCCACGCTCTGGCGCGCGATGCCGGGCATGGCGTCGATCGGGGCGTCGACGCCGGTTCCGTCGACGACGAAGTGGGCCTGGACGAGGCGCGCGGGGTCGAGACGGGTCTCGGCCAGCGAGGCGCGCAGCGCCTGGGTGCGGCGCAGGCGGCGGAGGCGTTGCATGGAAGGGCTCACGACGAGGGGTGGGCGGCGAAGCGGCGAAGCAGGTCGAGGAGAGCGGCCTTGGGGCCCGAACCGGAGGGCGGCTCGGGGGCCGCGAGCCCCTCCTCGATCAGCGCCGCGTGGGTGGCGGCTCCGATCGCGACGCGCTCCGCGGGAGCGACTCGTTCCGTCGTTCGCTCCAGCGCGACCGCGGCGCGGGCTGCGGAAGGGCTCCTGTAGACGCGGGCGTCGACGTCGGCCTGGAGGCTCGCGTCGGCGCGCGCGCGCGTACGGTACAGGATCAGCCGCTCGACCTCGATCCCGCGCGCCTCCAGGGCCGCGGGCAAGTCGGGCAAGGCGTCGGCCGCGCAGGGGAAGAGGCAGCGCGCCCCGCGCTCGAGCGGGAGGGCGGCCGCCAGCGCGGCGCCGCCGGCGTCGCCCTGGACGTCGACGCGACCGACGGCCTCGCGCGCGGCCCGGGCGGTCGACGCGCCGACCGCGCCGACGAGGACGCCGTCGGGAACGCTGCAGCCGGAGAGGCGCGCGGCGGCGTGGCGGCTGGTCAGCGCCACGGCGTCGCCGGGGCGCAGTCTCGTGAGCGCGGCGTCCAGGTCGACCTCGAGGTCCTCGAGCGCGAGCACGGACTCGACGAGCACCTCGGCGCCGAGGCTCGCGAGCGACGCCGCCAGCTCGCTGCCGCCGCCGCCGGTCCCGGCCAGCGCGATGCGCCGACCGGCCAGCGGTCCGCAGCCCGTGGGAGGGCGCTGGAGCGCCTCGAAGGCCGCGTTGGCGGCCTCGTCCGGAGTCGCTCCCTCGGCTCGCGCCCAGCGCGCGCGGGCGTCGAGCTTCGGGAAGCCGCGGCCGAGGAAGGCGAGCGCGTGCCAGCGATCCCCGACGCGCTGGAGGCTGGCGCCGAGCGGCATGTGGCACCCGCCGCCGGCGGCGGCGAGCAGCGCGCGCTCCGCGGCGACGGCCGCGGCCGTTTCCTCGTCGTGCAGCACGCGGCGGCAGAGTTCGAGCAGCTCGACGTCCGCGGCGCGCGCCTGCAGCGCGAGCGCGCCCTGGGCGGGCGCCGGAACGAGCCGCGCGAGGTCCAGGTCGAGCGCGACGAGCGGCGCGACGTCCAGCGCGAGCCGCTCCAGCCCGGCGGCGGCGAGCAGGATCGCGTCGTAGTTGCCCTCGTGGAGCTTGCGCACGCGCGTCGGCACGTTGCCGCGCAGGTCGGCGATCGAGAGGTCGGGGCGCAGCGCCAGGAGCTGCTCCGCGCGTCGCGGCGAGCTGGTGCCGACGCGCGCGCCCTCGCGCAGCGGCAGCAGCGGGGCGGCGGGGTCGTGCGCGTCCGGCGCGACCAGCAGGCGCTCGGCGCGCGGGCCGCGTTCCGGAACGGCGGCGATGACGAGCTCCGGCGGGGTGCGCGTCTCGAGGTCCTTGTGGCTGTGCACGGCGACGTCGACGCGCCGGTCGAGCAGCGCGCGCTCGATCTCGACGGTGAAGAACCCCTGACCGCCGACCTCCTGCAGCGGGCGGTCCTGGATCGCGTCGCCGCGCGTCTCGAGGACGACGAGCTCGACCTCGACGCCGGGCTGCGACTGCAGGCGGTCGCGCACGAAGTGCGCCTGCCACAGCGCCAGATCCGAACCCCGCGTGCCGATGCGAACCTTCACGAGACACCTCCCGTCGATCCCCCGTTCCGCGCGGGCGAGCTGGCCGGATCGGACTGTGAACCCGGATCGGACTGTGAACCCGGATCGGACTGTGAATTTGGCTCGGACTGTGAATCTGGCTCGGAGCCCGCGGCGTGCA
>CAYGPA010000043.1:0-6134 GCA_964351535.1 uncultured Planctomycetaceae bacterium | reverse complement strand
TCGGACTGTGAATTTGGCTCGGACTGTGAATCTGGCTCGGAGCCCGCGGCGTGCAGGCCGTTGCCGTTCTCGAAGGCGAGGCGCCGGAGCGCGGAGACGGGCATGTGCCGCAGCCGTCCGAAGGTCTGACGCGCCCAGCGCTCGACCGCGGCGCGATCGGCCTCGGGCAGGCGCGCCAGGCGTCCGCCGTGCAGCTCGCCCAGCGCGTGCTCCAGCAGGTCCTCGGAGTTGGCGCGCAGCTCCGCGAGCAGCTCCTCGACGAGCGGGCCGGAGCGGCGCCGCGCGAGGTCCTCGAGCTTGGTCTCGATCAGCTCCTCGGCGCGCAGCGCTTCGACGGCGCGCTTCCCGCGATTCTCGTCCGCCGCGCGCCGGAGCGTCTCGAGGTCGATGACCTGCACGCGGGGGTCGTCGCACGGCTCGAGGTCGCGGGGCAGCGCGAGGTCGACGGCGAGCAGCGGCGCGCCCGAAGGCGTGGCGGCTCCGAGGCGCCGCAGAGCGGTCGCGTCGAGCACCGTGCTCGGTGCGGAGGTCGCGGAGAACAGCGCGTCGACGGGCAGCGCGCCGCCGGCGAGCTCCTGGATCGTCGCGGGCTGCGCGCCGAAGGCCGCCGCCAGCGTGCGCGCTCCCTCGGGCGAGCGGTTCGCGATCACCTCGGGCCGCAGGCCGACCTCGTCGAGCGCGCGCGCGAGCAGCGAGCCCATCTTGCCCGCGCCGACGACCGCGACGCGCGCTCCGGGCGCGAGCCGCGCCGCGGCGACCTCGATGCCGAGGCTCACGACGGACACGGGGATGCGCGCGAGCTCCGTCTCGGTGCGCACGCGCTTGGCGATCCGGAAGGTCTGGTCGAGCAGCGGGCGCAGCAGCGGACCGATCAGGCCGGCCGCGTCGGCCGCGCGCGTCGCGTCGCGGAGCTGCGAGATGATCTGGTCCTCGCCGACGACGAGCGACTCGAGCGAGCACGCCACGCGAAACAGGTAGCGCGCGGCGTCGTGGCCCGTGTGCACGTGCGCCAGCTCGCACAGGCGCTCGGCGTCCTCCTCCGGTGCCAGCGAGGCGAAGAGCTCCGGCAGGTCGCGCGCATCCGGTAGGTGCCCCGTCTCGCGCGCGTACAGGACCTCGACGCGGTTGCACGTCGCGAGGAAGACGAGCTCCGAGGCCCCCAGGACGTCGGCGAAGCGGTGCAGGAAGCCGGACGGGCGACTCCCGGGCCGGTCGAGGCGCTCGACGTCGGCGACCGAGGCCTTGCGCAGAGACAGACCGGCGACGGCGATGCGTTCCATGGAATTGGGGGGAGTGGCGGATCGGGGGGAGTGGCGCGCTGCAGTCTCGTGCGCGGAAGACGCAGAGGCGGCCGAACCCAGGGGTGCGATCGGGCCGCCGACACGAGTCACTGGAGGCTGGTTGCACGCAGAATAGGCCACTCCGGAGGCCGATTGTCACGGACCGGTCACGACTCCGCGGGACGGCGCACCGCCGCCGTCGAGGCGGGCGCTCCCGGAGCGCTCGAACGGCCCCGAGGGCCGAGAACCCGGCGATGCGACGCCGCGCCGGGTGCCCGTTCCGCGCGCGGCGTCGATCCGGAGCGCCTCGACACTCCCGGTCGAGCGTGAATCGCCGGCGCCTGGCCCGGACATCGGCTTCGACAGGTGCTTCGCGAGCGCCGCCCCCGCGGCAGGCCACCGTATGGATCGGCATGGATCGGCGAAGACGCCGGGTCAGGTCGCCGAGGACGCCGGTGTTCGCAAAGTGCCGGCAGGGGCCGGGAGGCGGCCGCAGGCTGCCGGTGGTGTCGTTTCGGCTGCGTGCTCAGGAATCGTTCGGGCTCGCCCTAAGATGGAGCCATGAGAGTCTCCCCGCGCCCGCTGTGCGTCGCCGCGCTCGTCCTCGCTTCCCTGTGCGGAGCGACGGGCTGCCAGACCGCCTACTACCCCGTCCGCTACGCGCCGGTGCCGCTCGAGTCGCGCGTCGAGACCGCCGCCGACGCGCAGGTCTCGGGCCGCGTGCTGATCACGGTCCTCGGCGTCCGCCGCGCGGACGAGGAGCAGGGACTGCCCGCCGGCGTCGAGATGCGCATTCGTGTCGAGAACCTGGGCACGAAGCCCTTCGCCGTGGATCCGACCGACTTCAAGCTCCTGTCGGCGGACCTGCGTACGTTCGCGGCGCCGCGCGTGACGCCGCCCGATCCGGTGGAGGTCGGCGCGGACGACTCCGGAACGCTCGACGTCTATTTCCCGTTCCCGTTCGAGTCGAGCGTGGACGAGTTCGCCATGGACTCGCTGAACCTGCGCTGGACGATCGTCGTGAACGGCGGGGAGCGCATCACCGCCGCCGCGACCTTCGATCGGATCTACGGGCCGGACTACGGCCCCGCCTGGGGCGTCTCGATGGGCATCGGCCTCTGACGCCGCGCGGCGGCTCGTCGTCGGTCCCGGTGGCCTCCACGGGGTCGGCGGGCCGGGGTCGGGATGCCACGTGATGGGGGAGACACGAACGCCCCGTCCCGGAGGCGTTCCGCATTCCGGCCTTCGCCGGTGTCCGGTTTCCACCGGAATGCGGGCAAGTCGCCTCGGGTCTCCCTCGGGCCGGCGGGCGAGCGCGGTTGCGAGCAGCGTTCGCCGGCGGCGGTCGGATCGCTCAGGTGGAGCTCAGGCCGAGAACGACGAGGAAGAGGGCGCTCCAGAGCACCATCCCCACGATCCGTTCGCGACGCGCAGCTCGCTGGGCATACCCTTGCGGGTTGTGGACAGCCTTTGCGTAGGACATGTTCATGGCCGGGTGGGGCGCGGGTGCCCCTCCTCCTCTAGTAGCCGTGAGCGGGTTTTCGGCTACGCGCGAACGCTCATTTCGTGTTTCCGGTGCTGTGGACGTTCGGGAGCGCCGTTTGTTCCCCACGGAGCCGCCCGGAGAGTGCGTGCCCTGAATTGCAACATCGGTGCCGCGCACCCCGCGGCGCCCCGTGCGGAGCGACCTCATGGCCGAGCGCAAGGAACTCCAGATCACCTGTCCGTGCTGTTCGAGCCGCCTGGTCGTCGACCTGCGCACCGAGCGGGTCGTCAGCCATCGGCGCCCCGAGCAGCTCGACGAGGCCGGGAAACCGCGCGTGGACGACGGCGACTGGAAGAGCGCTTTCGACCGCGTGCGCGAGCGGTCGGACGAGGGCCCGAGCAAGCTCGATGCCGCACTCGAACGCGAGCGAGGTCGCGCGGGGAGTCTCGACGACCTGTTCGAGCGCGCGAAGGAGAAGTTCGAGGAGCCCGAGGACGAGGACGACGACGCGTCCGGCTGACCTACCGCGGGGTCAGCCGCGCGCGCAGGATGGACGCGCTGTGGGTCACCACGAGCAGGCTCGAGCCGGCCATCGCGGCGGCGCCCATCTCCGGTGAGGGCGCCCAGCCGGTCCACGGCGCGAGGACTCCCGCGGCGATCGGCAGCGCCAGCAGGTTGTAGGCCGAGGCCCACAGCAGGTTGAGGCGGATCGTGCGCAGCGCGCGTCGCGCGAGCGCGATCAGCGTCGCGGCGGCCGCGGGGTCGTCGCGCAGCAGGGCGCAGTCGGCGGCCTCGAGCGCCACGCCGGAGCCTCCGCCGAGCGCCGCACCGACGTTCGCCGCCGAGAGCAGGGGCGCGTCGTTGACGCCGTCGCCGACCGCCAGCACGGTCGCGCCGCGCGCGCGGAGCTCGTCGACCGCGGCGGCCTTGTCGAGCGGCGCCAGCTCGCCGCGGGCGCGGGTCGCGTCGACGCCGAGCTCGCTCGCGACGCGCGCGACGGCGGCGGCGTGGTCTCCGGAGAAGACGTGCGTCGTGATCCCGAGCCCGGCGAGCCGGCGCACGGTGCCCGCGCTCTCCGGGCGAACGGTGTCGACGATACCGAATGTCGCGCGCAAGCGGCCGTCGACCTCGAGCAGCACGGGCGAGCCCCCGTCCGCCACCGCCGCCGCCGTGCGGCGTTCGACCCGGGCCGCGTCGAGCCCGCGCTCGCGCGCGCCGCGCGGACTGCCGAGCCAGACGCGGCGCCCGCCGACCGTCCCGGAGATGCCGAGGCCCGGCTCCGCCGCGACGTCCTGCGCGTGCGGGATCGCGACGTCGAGCTCGCGCGCGGCGGCGACGATCGCCGCGGCGAGCGGCTGTTCGCTGGAGCGCTCGACGGCGGCGGCGAGCGCCAGCAGCTCGAAGCGGTCCTCGCCCTCCTCGAGCTCGACGTGGGCGACCCGCGGGCGGCCCGTCGTCAGCGTGCCGGTCTTGTCGAACACGACGGTGTCGACGCGCGCCAGTCGCTCGAAGGCACCCGCGTCGCGGATCAGCACGCCCTCGCGCGCGCCGCGGCCGGAGGCGGCGAGGATCGCCGTCGGCGTCGCGAGGCCCAGGGCGCACGGGCAGGCCACGACCAGCACGCCGGCGGCGCGCGCGAGGGCGACGGCCGTGCCGGCGTCGGCCAGGAGCCAGCCGACGAGCGTCGCGAGCGCGATCGCGATGACGATCGGCACGAACACCGCGCTGACGCGGTCGACGAGCTGCTGCACCGGCGCGCGCGAGCTCTGCGCGGCCTGCACGTAGGCGGCGATGCGGCCGAGCGCGGAGGCGGCGCCCACGGCGGTCGTCTTCACCGACAGCGCGCCGTTGCCGTTCAGCGTGCCCGCCGAGACCGCCTCGCCCGGGCCGCGCTCGACCGGCGCGCTCTCGCCGGTCAGGCTGGATTCGTCCAGCGCGCTGCGGCCCTCCAGGATCTCGCCGTCGACCGGAACGCGCTCGCCGGGTCGGATCAGCACGAGCCGACCCGGGCGCACCTCCGCGAGCGGCACGTCGACCTCCTGCCCGCGGCGCAGCACGCGCGCGGTCGGAGGCGAGAGGTCGAGCAGCTCGCGCACCGTGCGCCCGGCGCGGTCGCGCGCGCCGGCCTCGAGGACGCGGCCGAACAGCACGAACACGAGGATCATCGGCGCGGCCAGCGCGTGGTGGTTCCCGCCCGGCATCCACGCCGGCCGGATCGCGTGCACGAACGCGGCGCCGAAGGACGCGAGCACGCCCAGCGCGACGAGCGTGTTCATGTCGGGCGCCCGGCGCCGCGCGGCGCGCCAGCCGCTCGCGAGGATCGGGAGCCCCGCGACGAAGACGACCGGGGCCGCGAAGACCACGGTCCACGGTCCGGGTGCCGCGAGCAGCCGTGAGGCCAGGGCGGCGAGGCCGAACACCAGCGCGAGGGCGAACGACCGGCGCGTGCGCGCGAGCTCCTCGCGGCCCGCGCGCTCGGCGAAGTCGATGCCCGCGGCCAGCGAGGGCGCCTCGTCGGAGTCGAGCGTCCCGAAGCCCGCCTGCGCGACTGCCGCGGCCAGGCGCGGGCCCGTGGCGACCTCGGGGTCGCGCCGGATCGTGGCCGTGCGCGAGGCGAACTGGACCTCGGCCTCGGCGACACCCGGGACCGCCAGGAGGGCCTTGCGGACGGTCTGCGCGCAGGCCTGGCAGCTCATTCCGGACACCGGGATCCGGACTTGCTCAAGCTCCGTGGAGGTCATTTCGATGGAAGATAGCTCCGAAGCGCGGCCCTGGAAGACCCTCCGCTGCACGCGGCGCTGTACCATCCCCCGCCCTGCGAGCCCCCCGGAGAGCCATGCCCCAAGGTCGATACCAAGCCGTCAAGGCCTACAAGAACGAAGCGTTCATCAACAGCCCGGCGGCGCGCGCCCTGCGCATCCTGTCGGAGTACCTCGAGCCCGAGGAGCGCTTCAACGAGCTGGCGATCAAGGACACGATCGTCATGTTCGGCTCCGCGCGCCTGCTGCCGCGCGACGACGCGCAGGCGCGGCTCGAGGAGATCAAGAAGAGCGGCGGCGACATCGCCAAGGCGGAGATGGCGCTGCACATGTCGCGCTACTACGAGGATGCGCGCGAGCTGTCGCGTCGGATCACGGAGTGGTCGAAGGGCATCGGCACGAAGGAGAAGCGCTTCGTGGTCTGCTCGGGCGGTGGCCCGGGGATCATGGAGGCCGCCAACCGCGGTGCGTCCGAGGCCAAGGGCGAGAACATCGGCCTCAACATCTCGCTGCCCTTCGAGCAGAGCGGCAACCCGTACATAACCCGCCGGCTGGCGTTCGAGTTCCACTACTTCTTCATGCGCAAGTACTGGTTCGCCTACCTCGCCA
>CAYGPA010000042.1:0-18167 GCA_964351535.1 uncultured Planctomycetaceae bacterium | reverse complement strand
CACCTGATCGAGCGCAAGGATCCGCTGCTCGCGCTGGAGGCCTTCCGCCGCGGCGCTCCGCCCGAGGCGCGCTTCGTCTGGGTGGGTCGCGGCCCGCTCTCCGAGGAGCTCGCCGCCGCCGCGGCCGCCGCGGGGCTCGCGGACCGCGTCCGGCTGGTGGGGGAGTGCCCACCCGAGCAGCTCGCGCGCTGGTACGCGGCCTGCGACGTGCTGCTGCTGACGAGCCGGCGCGAGGGGCGCCCCAACGTCGTGCTGGAGGCCCTGGCCAGCGGACGCCCGGTCGTCGCGACCGCCGCCGGCGGAACGGGGGAGCTGCTCGCGGACCTGCCGGGCCTGCTCGTCGAAGGGCGCGAGCCCGATGCGGTGGCCCGGGCTCTCGGGAGCGCCCTGGACCGCGCGTGGAGCCCCGACGAGCTGCGCGCCCGGGTCGCGCCGCTCTCCTGGGAGGCGAGCTTCGAGCGCCTCGAGGCTTGCCTTCACGCCGCAATCCAGGAGGCTCGGGCGTCGTGAGGATCCTGTACCACCACCGGACCCAGGCCGAGGACGGCCAGGCCGTCCACATCCGCGCGCTGCAGCGGGCCTTCGAGCAGGAGGGCCACGAGGTCTTCGAGGTCAGCCTCGTCGCGCGGCGCGACGGCTCCGCGCCGTCGGCGGCGGAGGCGCCGCCGGCCAGGCCCTCGCGCTGGGCCTTCGTGACGCGCATGCCCCGGTTCGCGCGCGAGCTCGCGGAGTACGCCTACGGCGGCCTGGCGCGCAGCAAGATCGTGGGCGTCGGGGCGCGCTTCGACCCCGACTTCCTCTACGAGCGCTACGCCTTCGGGAACACCGCCGGCGTGCTGGCGGCGCGAAGGCTGAAGGTCCCGCTCGTCCTCGAGGTGAACTCGCCGATGGTGCTCGAGCTCGGCAAGACGCGCGGCCTCTCCTTTCCCGAAATGGCCAGGCGCGTCGAGACGTTCGTGTTCACGAACGCGACGCTCGTCTGCGCGGTCACGGGGGTGCTGCGCGACATGCTGATCGAGATGGGCGTGCAGCCCGAGCGCGTGATCGTCACGCCCAACGGTGTCCACCCGGACCTCTACGCGGAGCCCGGGGATCCGCTGGCTCGCCGCGCCGCGCGCGAGGGCCTCGGCCTGCCGAGCGACGCGGGGGGGGAGCTCGTGCTCGGCTTCGTGGGCTACTACCGCGACTGGCATCGGCTCGACCTCGTGATCGACGCGCTGGCCGAGGAGGAGCTGCGCTCCGCGCGGCTCGTACTCGTGGGCACCGGTCCGGCGCACGAGGCGCTCGTGGCGCGCGCGCGCGAGCGCGGGGTCTCGGACCGCGTGACCTTCGCCGGCGCGCGTCCGCACGACTCGATCCCCGCACTGCTGCCGGCGTTCGACGTCGCCCTGGTCCCCGCGATCAACCCCTATGCGTCTCCGCTGAAGCTGCACGAGTACATGGCCGCGGGGCTCGCGGTCGTCGGACCGGATCAGCCGAACATCCGCGAGGTGCTCGACGACGGCCGAAACGCGGTGCTCGTCCCGAGCGGCGACGGCGAGGCGCTGCGGGGCGCGCTGGTGCGCCTCGCCGGCGACGCGGACCTGCGGCGCAGGCTGGGCGCCGCCGCGCGGCGCTCGATCGAGGAGCTGGACCTGACGTGGCGCGGAAACGCGCGCCGCGTCGTCGAGGCCCTGCAGGGCGTGTCCCTGCAGACCGAGGAGGTGCGCGCGTGAGCGAGCTCCTGCACGCGGTCTCCTTCGACGTCGAGGAGTACTTCCAGGTCGCCAACCTGCGCAGCTTCGTGACCCGCGAGCAGTGGGACGAGGTGCCGTCGCGCCTGTCCGTCGGGATGGAGCGGATCCTCGACTGCCTCGAGCGGCGCGGCGCCAAGGCCACGTTCTTCTTCCTGGGCTGGATCGCCGAGCGCCACCCGGAGTGGGTGCGCCGCTGCCTCGACGCCGGTCACGAGGTCGCGAGCCACGGCTACGAGCACGAGTTCCTGTGGGACATCGGTCCCGAGAACCTCGCGCGGGACCTCGAGCGCACCGAGCAGGCCCTGCAGGCCGCCGGGGCCCCGCGGCCCGTGGGGTTCCGCGCGTCGACGTTCACGCTGACGCGCGACACGTGGTGGGCGCTCGACGTGCTGGCCGAGCGCGGCTACCTCTACGACTCGAGCATCCACCCGGTGCGCCACCCGACCTACGGCATCCCGGACTTCGAGCCGGGCATCTCGCGCGTGGCGGGGCCCTCGGGGCGCGAGCTCGTCGAGTTCCCCGTGGCGACCTTTCCGTGCGCGGGCCGAAACCTCCCGATGGGCGGCGGCGGCTACTTTCGCCTGCTGCCGGGGTCCGTGCTGCGCGCGGCCGTGGCCGGTCTGGAGCGCCGCGGGCGGCCCGCGGCGATCTACCTGCACCCCTGGGAGTTCGATCCCGACCAGCCGCGCTATCCCGCGCCGGCCCTGAAGCGCTTCCGGCACTACCTGAACCTGGACCGCACGCTGGAGCGCCTCGACCGGCTGCTGGCGCGTTTCCGGTTCGGGAGCCTGCGGCAGGTCCTCGAGGAACGCGGCGAGCTCTGAGGCGCCGCGGATCAGCGGCCGCCGTCGCTGCCCTGCGCGTCGAAGTCCTCCTCGCCGCCGGGCGAGGACTCGCTCGCGCGTGTCGGCACGCGTCGACGCATCGGGATCTGCTTGCCGAGGTTCGCGAGGGCCATCAGCAGGTTGCGACGCGCCGAGTCGTCGACCAGCGGAACCGTCTCGCGCAGGACCTCGTAGCTCGTCTCGCGGTCCTCCGGGTCGGCGCGGTGGACGAGCAGCGTGCCGTAGACCTGCCCGAGCTGCGCCTTGTCGAGGACCGCGTTCTCCTCGCGCGACCGCCAGAGCGCCGCCAGCTTGTCGAGCGCGGTCTTCTGGTTCGCGCCGTCCAGGTTGAACATCGAGCGCGCGGTGATGAGCTGCACGCGTGCGCCGCGCGCCACCAGCGGGTCGAGCTCCTCGGCCGCGGCCAGGTTGTCGGCCACGCGCTCGTGCGGCTCGCCCAGCACGGCCTGGAGCCACGCGATGCGCAGGCGACCCCGGGCGTCCGGGACCATCTGCTGGACGGTCTCGTACAGCTCGATGGCCTCGCGCAGGCGGCCCTGGGTCTCGTACGTCTCGGCCAGCATCGTCCAGAGGTCGAGGGAGCCCGGCCGCGCGCGCAGCTCCGTGCGCACGAATTCCTCGGCGCGCTCGGGGTCGACGGCGGCGAAGAAGTCCTTCCAGAGCGCCGAGCAGCCCGGGCGCAGCGAGTCGATCGGGACCTTCTCGGTCGCCGCGCGGAAGTTGGCGAGCCGGCGGTACGCGCGGTCGATGGCCAGAGCCGGCGACAGGCCGGGGGTCCGCAGGTCGCCCCGTGCGAGGTGCAGCGCCACGAGCGGGTCCCGCGGGAGGCGCTGCGCGAGGCGCTCGAGCTCGGCCTGGACGAGGGTCTCCGGGAACTGCTCCGGATCGGCCTCGTGCGCTTCCTGGAGCACGCCCAGGAACTCCTCCGCGAGCTCGAAGGTGTTCTCCTCCGGCGCGCTCGAGAACGCCTCCTGATAGGCCTCGATCGAGGGCTTGTACTTGCCGCGCTCGCGCAGGAGCTGCGCCAGCTTGAAGCGGGCGGGCAGGAATTCCCCGTCCAGCTCGACGGCCTCGCGCGCCATCTTCACGGCGCGGTCGAGGTTGCCCGTCTGCTCGGCGGCCCAGGCCAGCGTCAGGCGCTCCTCGGCCTCCTCGCCCGCGCGCAGGCCGAGCTCGCGCCGCCGCTGGTGACGGAGCTGCACGAGGTCGAGGTGGTCGATGCGTCCGAGGCGCTCCAGCTCGAGCTCCTCGCGCAGGTCCCAGGCCGGAGCGAAGGTCGGCCAGCGTTCGTTGATGCGCACGAGGAGCTCCGTCGCGTCCTCCCGCAGCCCGAGATGGCGGTAGCCGCGGGCGGCGAGGTACGCGGGCCACATCGTTCCCTCGGCCTCGATGCCGTCGCGCAGCATCTCGGCCACGGCCCACACCGTCCACGGCGGAGTCTCGACCGCGGCGATGCGCACGAGCAGGCGGCGCGGATCGCGCTTGCCGCTGCCCAGTCCGTGGAGCGCCAGCATCGTCTCCTCGGAGTTCTCCACGCCGAACTGCGGGTCGGGCCGGATCGGCTCGGCGCGCAGGACGTCGGCTGCGTGCGCGAACAGCGACCACAGCGGGTCGTCGTCGCCCTCTTCCTCGATCTTGCGCACCGCGATGTCGGCGGCCTCGCCGAGGCGTTCGTCCATCAGCGAGATGGCGGCGTGCTGCACGGCGGTGGTGCGCAAGGTGCTGCGAACGACGTCCGCCATCTGCAGCGGCAGCGTGCCCCATTCCTCCTGTTCCGTGGCGATGAGCGCGCGTCCGAAGGCCGCCATGCCGGAGTCGGTCAGGGCCTCGGCGCGGTCGAGGGTTTCCTCCGCTTCGTCGCGCTCGTCGAGCAGGAGCTGGACCATCGCGAGGCGCAGCACGACGCCGCCGCTGCGCGTCTCGGCGTACTCGTCGAGGCGCTCGAGGAAGGCCTTGCTCTGCTTGAAGTGCCCGCTGCACAGCATGCGATCGATGACGGGGAGCAGGGCCTCGCGGTCGAGGTGTTCCGGCTTGCTGGGATCGGTCGAGAGCTTCTGCATCCAGGAGCGATGGCCGATCTCGAACGCGGCTTCCAGCCGCATCGCGAGGGCCTGGGCGAACCGCGGGTTGCCCTTGTTGATCGTTCCGAGCGTCTCGAGCGCGTCCGCGTAGTGCCCGAGGCGCAGCATGAGCTCGCCGGCCAGGAGGAAGCCGTCGCCGCCCAGCGGCTCCAGCCCGAGCGTCGTGAGGCCGTTGAGGGCCTGTGCGTAGCGCCCCTCGCGCGCCAGCGCCTCGGCGACGATCAGCCGCCCGGTGAGTCCCGGGTCGAGCTGCATGAACCGCAGGGTCTGCTCGCTGTTCAGCACGCTGGCGGGCAGGCGGGAGACGCGCGCGATGCTCTTGCGGTCGGCACCGAAGCGCTCCATGCGCTCCAGCGCGAGCTTGGCGACCTGCTCCTCGTTGCCGAGCTGCTGCGTCGCCCGGATGCAGAGGTCGATCGCCGGCAGGAAGCCGGGAAACTTCAGCAGGATCTTGTCGCAGGTGTAGACGACGCCCGTCGGCTCCCCGTTCTCCTCGTGCAGCTTGCCCAGCTTGTAGAGCTCGTAGGGGCCCGTCTCGCTGAGCGGCGTGAACAGGTTCTGCGCGCGCAGGTCGCGGCGCAGCAGGTCGACGTGGACACCGGCGGCGGCGAGGGCGGCCTCGCCCAGCTCCGTCCACATGGGCAGCAGCTCTTCCACGCGCTCGGGCATGAGGCGCATGGCGTGGGCCAGCGCCTTCTCCGCCTCGACCAGCGAGGGGTTGTCCATGGCGGCGAGCATCACGGACTTCCGCAGCCAGAGCTCGCCGTCGATCTCCGGGTCGAGCTTCAGCGCCTCCTGCAGCGCCGTGTTCTCGGCGAAGGGATCGCCGAGCTCGCGCGCCGAGATCGACAGCATGCGCCAGGCCTGGGCGAAGGCGCCGGGTAGCGGCACGACGGTCTCCTCCTCGACGAAGCTCTCCAGCGCGATGCGCGCCTGCAGGTACTCGCCGAGCTCGAAGCGGGCCATGCCGTAGTAGAACTCCGCGGCCGCGCTGAACTCCGTGTCGCCGGCCTGTCGCATGCGATCGGAGATGAAGAGCAGGTTCTTCCAGCGCTTGGCCAGACGCAGCGTGTTGCACCAGCTCAGGTAGAAGCCCTGGTCGGGGAACACGCGGCGGCCGAGGTGATGATCGATGAGGAGCGCGCCGGCCTCCGGTCGACCGGCCTCGGTCAGCGCCTCCATGAGCAGCTGCATCGTCGCGGGATTCGAATTCGCCGCCGCGTGGTGGACGATGGCCAGCCCGTAGTCCAGCGCGTCCTGCGTGCGTCCGGAGCGGAGCAGGAGGCGCAGGTACATCTCGGCCGCGTCGGCGTCGAGCTGCCCGGCGAAGGACTCGGCGAACGCCTCGCGCGCGCTGGCGATGGCCTCGGAGGCGTAGTCGACCATGCGCAGCGCCTCGCGCGCGAGGTTCTCCTCCTCGGGCTCGAAGTGGCCGCGCAGCTCGTGCAGCAGCGCCACGCGATACGGGTCGTCGAGGTCCATCCCCGTGATGCGGTGGACGAGGATCATGTCCTGCTCCGCCACCTCCGCGGGCTCCGCGGAGCGCAGCACCGTCTCGCAGCGCTGCATGTACTCGTCGGAGATGAGCATCAGGATCTGTCCGCGGTACGTCCACGCCGGCGTGTACGCCGGGTCGCGCTGCAGCACGTCGGTGGCGCGGTCCAGCGCGTCGTCGTACTGGCCCGCGAGCATGTCGATCGCGACGAGCTCCATCTCGACCGCCTTGTCGCCCGGCCGGTACTCGTCCAGCACGGCGGACAGGTCCTCGCGGGCGGGTCCCAGGAGCTCCAGCTCGCGCTGGACGCGGCCGCGCTCGATCAGGATCTCGGCCACGAGGTGATCGTCCTTCTCGATCTGCAGCGCACGCATCAGCGCGCGCTCGAGGTCGGTCAGCGCCCCCTCGAGGTCGGGGTCGCCCTGGAGCTGGCGCCGCTGGGCGGACTCCAGCAGCTCCTGCGCCGTGCGGTCGGCGCCCGACAGCAGCAGCCCGCCGAGGCCGCCGATGACGGCCAGGGCGGCGAGGACGAGGATCCAGGCCGTGATCTTCATGGGAGGGGGAGCGCGGGTCGAGCCGGGGCCGGGCGTCGCCCGGGCGCGGGCTGCGCGAGCGCGGGCTGCGCGACCGTGCGCAGCCCGATAAGGTGCGCGTACGGAAGGGGGCTGTAAAGGCGCGGCTCGATCCGCGAGGAATCCAGGAGAGTCTGGACCGGGACCGTCGAGAATTCAGCCCCCCCCGGCCGGGATCGGACCCCGCGTCGGTCTCCGCAGGCCGCCCGGCCGAGCCCGGGTCCCGGTGCGAGAGCGGCCGCGCAGGAATCGTTCTCGCGCCGTGATCCGGCCTCTGCGGCCCAGGCGTCGGCCCGGCTCACGACGCCTCCTCCGCATGCCCCGGATCCTCGAACAGCCCGTACTTGCGCATCTTGTTGAACAGCGTCGTGCGGTTGATCCCGAGCTGCTCGGCCGTGGCCTTGCGATTGCCCGCGTTGCGCTGGAGCGCGCGCTCGATGTAGCGCCGCTCGGGCCCCTCCATGGCCTGCTTGAGCGGGAGGAGCGGCTCGTCCTCGACCGGGCTCGGTGAGCTCGCGGCCGCCCGTGGCGCGCCCGGAACGGGCCCCAGCGCGAGGTCCGTCTCGCGGATCTCGTCTCCGGGGGCGAGCAGCAGCGCGCGCTCGACGACGTGCTCGAGTTCGCGCACGTTGCCCGGCCAGTCGTGGGCCACGAGCCGCGCGAGAGCCGCCGGCTCGAACCGCTCGACCCCGCGGCCGTGCTCGCGGGCCAGGCGCTCGAGGAAGTGCGCGGCGAGCAGCGGAATGTCGCCGGGCCGCGCGCGCAGCGGGGGCAGCTCCAGGGCGATCACGTGGATGCGGTAGAAGAGGTCCTCGCGGAAGTTGCCGGCCGCGACCTCGGCGCGCAGGTCCTGGTTGGTCGCGACCACGAGGCGCACGTCGGCGCTCCGCGTCTCGGTCTCGCCGACGCGCTCGAACTCGCGGTCCTGGAGCACGCGCAGCAGCTTGACCTGCAGGTCCGGAGGCGCGGTCGCGATCTCGTCGAGGAACAGCGTGCCGCCGTCCGCGGCCTCGAAGCGGCCGGGCTTGTCCCGCACCGCCCCCGTGAACGCACCCCGCGCGTGCCCGAACAGCTCGCTCTCGAGCAGCTCGCGCGGCAGCGCTCCGCAGTTCACGGTGACGAGCGGCCCGTCGCGTCGCGACGAGCGCGCGTGCAGAGCCTCGGCCAGCAGGCTCTTGCCCGTTCCGCTCTCGCCGGTGAGCAGCACCGTCGCGCGCGTGTCGGCGACGGACTCGAGCGTCTGGAAGATGGCGCGCATCGCCGGGTCGCGGCTCTTGACGTTCCCGAGGTCCGCCCGCTCGCCGAGGGAAGCGCGCAGGCGCCGGTTCTCGGCATTGAGCGCACGGCGCTCGAGGGCGCGGCGCGCGGCGGTGCGCACCTGCTCGTCGGACAGCGGGTGGGCGAGCCGCTCCAAACCCTCGAGCCCGGTGAGGTCGACTTCCCCGAAGTAGCCCAGCCCGGAGAGCAGGATCACCGCGGGCGCATCCTCACCGAGGGTCGCGAGCGCGAGCTCCTCCGAGCTCGCCAGAGCGGCCTCCAGCAGGACGAGGTCGACGCCCTCCAGCGCGCGCGGGTCCATCGGCTCCGTCGCCAGCGAGACGCGGTGCCCCTCGGCCGACAGCACCCTGCGCAGGCGCTCGGCCGCGCGGGGATCGGTCTCGAAGACGGCGACGCGCGCGGAGGGCATGGTGGGTCCGGGGAGAAGGAACCCGGCGTCGATCTTTTTCGACACGCCGCGCACGCAATCTGAACGAGCGGACCGGGTCGAGTGGGAACGCCTCGGTCGGATCCGGCGCGGCGGAGTCGGTCCGCCGGCGCTCCCGGGCAGACGGGGAGACCGGGCCCCCGACCCGGTGGGGGCTTCACCGAAGAACCGGCTGCTCCACGGTTTACGACGACGAGTGACCTGCGCTCCCACGCGGCCCAGGCCGTTCCGTCGCGGGCACGTACCGAGGGTCTCAGGCCACCGATTCGGTCACCGACGCGGTGCCCGAGCCCGTGGACGGCGAGCCGTCGGGCCTGGTCGCGCCGGTCGCCTCGCGGCCCAGGGACAGGCGCAAGCGCTGGCGTCCGGCCGCGGCCGGGCCGCCCTCGAGGCGGACTCCCAGCTCGCGCAGGAGTGCGAAGGCGGACTTCAGCGTCTCCGCATGGACCTCCGGCAGGCGCTGGGCCAGCGTCGCGGGATCGAGCCACTCGCGGCGCGAGAGTCCGGCCAGGGGACCGAGCGGGGCGTCGACGTCGATCGACACCGCGTCGTCGGCATCGGCCATGGCCTGGACGCGGATCACGTCGCCGGTAGCCGACGCCGCGCGGCCCAGCAGCAGGACCTCGCGCAGCGCAGCGCGCAGGCGCTCGGGGTCGTTCTGGACGAACAGGTCGCCGGAGCTCTTGAAGAGGTAGCGGGGGGCGTTCGGTCCGCGCACCGTCAGGCTGGTCAGCTCCTCCTCGAGCAGTGCGCCGAGGTCGAACTCGTCGCTGGCGCCGCCGGGCGAGTCGCCGCGCAGGCCGAGCGTGAAGTTCCGCAGGCGGCGCAGCTCGGCCGTGCAGGCCTCGGCCTCCTCGCCGGAGAGGTCGTTCGACTCCCGCAGGGCCGCGTAGGCGAGCTCGAGGCGCTGGACCGCGTCCGCCAGGTCACTGGCCTGCTCGCGTAGCAGGCGCGGCTCGCGGGGTTGGGCGCGGCGGTCGCCGGGTGCGGCCGGGGTCCAGAGGACCGCGTCGGGGTTCTGCACGAGCCCCTTGAGCTGATCGAGGTCGGGGGGCCAGGCGAGCCAGGACGCCCGGTCGAACGCCAGCACCGTACGCGCGGTCTGGCGGGCGGCGTCCGCGCCGACCAGGACCAGGGACCAATCCGGGTTCCGGCTCAGGAAACGCCGCACGAAGCCGATGTCCTCGAGCAGCAGATGATCTCCGTCCAGGATCAGCCGCCCGGCCATCGGGAACGTGTCGACGAGCTCGTCGAGGTCGGTCAGGGCCTCCACGTCCACCGGGGACGGTCCGTTGACCGTTCCCGAGAGCGAGCCGAGCAGCGGCTGCAGGCCCTCCAATCGAGGGCCCGGCCCCAGGCGCACGGCCCATGCGGACCCTGCGCTGCCGGCGCGTCGTGCGTCGTTCATCATCCCCTCCTTCTTCTCTTTCCTGGCGATCTTCGAACGGGACCCGATCGTATCGACCGGTGGGGCTCCGGCAAGCCCCGGGGGCGCCGTGAATGGGCCTTTCCGCGCAACCGCCCGCGGCGGGGCGGGGACGGGGAGGCAGCTGGGTGCTAAGTTCGAGGCCACCATGTCGAGCCCGCCGCTGAAACTCTCCGTCGTGGTGCCGGTCTACAACGAGGTCGAGAGCCTCCGGGAGCTGCACGCCGAGATCGTGCGCGCTCTGGAGCCGACCGGCTGGAGCTTCGAAGCCGTCTACGTCGACGACTGCAGCACCGACGGCAGCCTGCGCACGCTCCTGGAGCTGCGCAAGCAGGACAGGCGCGTGCGCGTGATTCGCTTCCGGCGCAACTTCGGCCAGACCGCCGCCATGAGCGCGGGCTTCGACCAGTCCCGCGGCGAGGTCGTCGTCACGCTCGACGCCGACCTGCAGAACGACCCCGCGGACATCCCCGCGCTGGTGAAGCCGATCGACGCCGGCTACGACATCGTCGCGGGCTGGCGCAAGGACCGCCAGGACGGGTTCTTCCTGCGGCGGCTGCCGTCGGTCGTCGCGAACCGCCTGATCGGCGTCATCATGGGGACCGAAGTGCACGACACGGGTTGCACGCTGAAGGCCTTCCGCCGGGAGCTCGTGCGCAACCTCGCCATCTACGCCGAGCAGCACCGCTTCCTGCCGGCGATGTCCACGGGCAGCGGCGCGCGCGTGACGGAGGTGGTCGTCAACCACCGGGCGCGGCGCTACGGCCACAGCAAGTACGGCATCGGTCGAGCGACGCGCGTGATGCTGGACATGCTCTCGATCAAGCTCATCGCCCAGTTCTCCCACCGGCCGCTGCACTACTTCGGCCTGCTGGCGCTCTCGATGCTCGGGGCCACGTTGGTCTTCCTGTCCTTCGGGATCGTGAACTACTCGACGCTCGAGATGGTCGCCGGGTGGCCCGCCTTCGTCATGTTCACCGCCGCGCTGTTCTTCTTCGTCGCGGTCTACTTCGTCCTCCTGGGCCTGCTCTCGGAGCTCGCCATCACAGCCAGCGGCATGCACCGTCACAAGGTGCTCGACCGCATCCTCACGGAGCTCTCCTGACGTGACGTCCGAGGCCCCCCCGCGCGCGAGCGACGTGGCCGTCCCGCCGGAGCGGGGCGCGGACCCCGTCGCGGAGACGGCCGCGTCCGACGCGCCGACATCGAGCGACGGCGTCACGCTCGACGTGAGCATCATCGTGCCGGTCCAGGTGGCCGACGCGGAGGTCGATCAGGTCGTGTCCGCGCTGGGCGGCGAGCTCGATCGCCTGGGGCGCACGTGGGAGTGCATCCTCGTCTTCGACGGCGTGCGCGGAGCTGCGATGGAGGTCGCCAAGAAGCTGCGCGAGCGTCTCGGCCCGCAGGTCGCGATCGTGTCGTTCAAGAACCCCTTCGGCGAATCGATGTGCCTGTCGGCGGGCTACGAGACCGCCAAGGGCCGCTACATCCTGACCTCGCCGCAGTACGTGCAGGTCGATCCGGCCGAGCTGGGTCCGATGCTCGCGCAGCTCGACGAGGGCGCCGACTTCGTGACGCCGTGGCGCAAGCCGCGCGTCGACCCGGTGCTGAACCGCCTGCAGTCCGGAGTGTTCAACTGGTTGATGCGCCAGATCATCCGGATGGACTTCCACGACATGAACTGCTACCTGCGCATGATCCGGCGCGAGGTGCTCGACGACGTGTCGATCTACGGCGACATGTACCGCTTCCTGCCGGTCATCGCGTTCCGCCAGGGGTTCCGCGTCGTCGAGGTGCCGGTGCGCCACCTGAAGGAGTGGGGGCAGGGCGGGTTCTACGGCTTCGGCGTCTACGTGCGCCGCTTCCTCGACATCCTCGGGGTGATGTTCCTCACGAAGTTCACGATGAAGCCCCTGCGCTTCTTCGGGACGATCGGGACCCTGTTCCTGGTCCTCGGGGGCGCGATCCTGTCGGTTCTCGTGTGGCAGAGGATTTTTCTGGGCGCCGGGCTCTACGGACGGCCGATCTTCCAGCTGGCGATGATGTCCACCGTGCTGGGAGTCCAGATCATCGGCTTCGGCCTGGTCGGCGAGATCATCATCTTCACGCAGGCTCGCAACCTGCGCGAGTACCGCATCGAACGCATCTACGAATGACGACCGTGTCGCAGGAGATCGAACCCGAGTCGGCGGCCGCGGCCGCACCGGCCCCGGCGGCCGACGTCGAGGTGCGCCTCGCACGGCCCAAGGACGACGAGCTGCGCGACGCCCGTCTCACGGACCTCCCGGGAGCGACGTTCTTCCACCTCGCGGGCTGGCGTCGGGTGATCCAGCGCGTGTTCGACCACGCCCCGCGCGACCTCCTCGCCTGGCGCGGGGACGAGCTGGTCGGCGTCCTGCCGCTGATGGCGACGCGCAGCATCAGCGGACGCTCCAACCTGATCTCGATGCCCTACGCCGTCTACGGCGGCCCGGCGGCCGTGGACGCGAGCGTCGAACGGGCGCTCGTCTCGGCGGCGATGCAGCAGGCCGACAAGGGCCGCGTCGGGCGGCTCGAGCTGCGCTACGCGCACGACACGGAGCTCGACCTGCCCGCGTCGGACCTCTACTCGACCTTCGTCAAGGAGCTGCCTTCCGATCCCGCGGAGGTGCTGGCCAGCATCCCCAAGAAGGCGCGCGCGGAGGCGCGCAAGGCGCGCGAGCGGCACGGCCTCGTGCTGGCTCCCGGCGTCTGGTACCTCGACGACCTCACGCGCATGTTCCACGTCAACAAGCGCAACCTGGGTTCGCCTGGCCTGCCGCAAAAGCTCTTCACGAGCCTCTGCGAGGAGTTCGGAGACCGCGTCACCGTGCACCTCGTCCGCCGCGATCGCGAGCCGCTCGCGGCCGTGATGTCGTTCCTCTGGAACGGGACCGTGTACGCCTACTACGCGGGAACCGCCGAGGGCGCCGACCGCCAGTACAGCGCCAGCAACTTCATGTACCTGGCCCTGCGCGAGTGGGCCGTCGAGGCGGGGTTCCACACCTTCGACTTCGGCCGCAGCCGGCGCGACGCGGGCGCGTTCTCGTTCAAGCGCCACCAGGGGTTCGAGCCGCGCGAGCTGTCGTACCGCTTCCACCTCGTGCGCGACAAGCACCTGCCGTCCTTCACGCCGTCCAACCCGCGCACCAAGGTGCTGCGCGACACGTGGAGCAAGCTGCCGCTCTGGATGACGAAGCGGCTGTCCTCGTCCCTCGCGCGCTACCTGCCCTGAAGCCGGGCGTGGTCGAGGTCGGCGTCCTCCCCGCGCCCGCCCGGCAGGCCGTCGCTGCCCAGCGTGTACACGAGGAACGGGCGCCCGCCGGCCGGCGGCACGTACCGGTAGGCGCGCCCCCAGGGGTCCTTCGGTAGCGTCTCGAGGTGCTCCGACGCGAGCAGCTCGGACCAGCTCGCGGGGGGCTTCTCGAACTCGCCCGCGAAGGCGTGCACGGCCGCGGCGAGCGCGGCCAGGTCCACGGCGACCTCGCCCGACTGCGGGTTGCCGCGCGGGCCGAGGCGGCGTTCGATGCGGGGCAGCATGCCGACGAGCTCGAGCGTCAGCCCCACGGCCGCGAGCAGGCCCGCGAAGATCCAGAGCCAGCGACGCCAGCGAACGGCCAGCGACGGGCGCGCCTTGCCGGGAGGCGACGAGCCGGGCGTCGCGCTCACCGCGCGTCGTCCTCCGGATGTGGAGCCGCGGCCGCCGCCAGCAGGTGGTCGACGGCGGCGGCCAGGTCGGCGAAGCAAGGCGGCACGTCGCCGCCCGCGGCGAGCAGGGCGGCGTGCTCGCCGGAGCCCTTGCCGGTGGCGACCATGAGCGTGCGCAGACCGGCCGCGCGCGCGGCCTCGACGTCGCGCCGGGCGTCGCCGATGGCCCAGCTGCGCTCCGGGTCGAGGTCCAGCTCCTCGATCGCGCTCAGGAACATGCCCGGCGCCGGCTTGCGGCAGGCGCAGGCCGTGCGGAACGGGCCGCGGCCCTCCGTCGGGTGGTGCGGGCAGAAATGGATCGCGTCGACCCGGCCGCCGGCGAGCGCCAGCTGCCGCAGCAGCTCGGCGTGGACGGCAGCGAGCTCCTCCAGCGTCATCCACCCGCGACCCACGGCGCTCTGGTTCGTGACGACGACCACGGCGAACCCGGCCTGGGCGAGGCGCGCGACGGCCTCGGCCGACCCGGGAATCAGCTCGAGCTCGCGGGGGTCGCGCAACGCGCCCTCCCGCTCGACGTTCAGCGTTCCGTCACGATCCAGGAAGACCGCGGGGCGCCTCACCCCTGGCCGGAGATGCGCATGCGCACGAAGACCCGGGAGGGGGACATGCGCTTGGTGCGCCAGAGCGGGAAGACGAAGCGGGACCACTCGAGCCACAGCGGGTTGCGCCAGGTGTCGGTGGAGACGGCCATCTCGTCCCACAGGACTTCGTGGTAGTGGGCGTCGGGGGTGAAGTAGCGCGTGGCCGTCTGGTAGCCCGGGAGCTCGAGGTCGACGCGCTGCGGGTCCCGCGGCAGCTCGATCCGGCAGGGCGTGACCATCCCCGAGTCGCTGCCGTCCACGACCACGCGCGCGCCGGGCGGGTCCGTGGCCAGCAGGACGCCGGACTCGCGGTCGAACGCGATGCAGCTCGTGAGCAGGAGCGTGGCCAGCGGAGCGATGAGGAGGCGGAGGTTCACGGAAGGCATTCTCGACCGCGGGGGGGAGCGTGGCAAGGTCGCAATCCGTTCGCGGGCGGGGCCCGCGGGCGGGAGTCGACGACGGGGGAGCGCAGTTGCCATCGTCGGCTGCCTGTGGAACGCTCCTGAAGTGTCGCCGTCCGATTCCGCCCCCCGAGGTCCCGCGGCGCCGACCGCGCCCGCTTCCGGCACCGTCCGCGACGGCGTGACCCTGGTCTTCCTGCTGGGCGCCGTGGTCCTCGCGGGGGCCCGCTTCCTGCGCCTGGGCGCCTGGAGCCTGTGGCACGACGAGGCCCTGACGCTGCACGACCTCGCGGAGCTCGGCAGCGACGTGGGGGGCCTGCCGAGCCACCCCCTCGGCGTCGGTCTGATCGGCCTCTGGACGCGCCTCGGCGGCGCGTCCTGGCCCTCGGAGTTCGACCTCCGCTTCCTCCCGGCCCTCGCGGGAGCGCTGTCGATTCCGCTGTGCCACTGGGCCTTCGCGCCGTTCGTCGGACGCCGTCGAGCGGCGCTGACGGCGCTCCTCGTCGCGGCGAGCTCCTGGCACGTCTACTGGTCCCAGAACGCGCGCTTCTACACGTTCGCCCTCGTGCTGTCGCTCCTCGGCGGCGGCCTGTACCTGCGCGGCCTCTGGCGCGGTCGCGCTGCTCCGGTCGTGCTGGGACTGCTGGCGTGGGCTCTCGCGCCGGGGATGCACCTCTCCGGCCTGCTCGTTCCGATCGGCCTGGTCGTGGCCACGGCGCTGCTGCCCTGGGTGCGGGTAGGCCTGCCGGAGGCCTCGGCGCGCATCCGCAAGCCGCTGCTGATCGGCGCCTCGCTGCTGTTCGCCGTGGCCGTCCTCGTCGCGGTGCCGAAGTGGAGCGAGTACCTCGGCAAGAAGGGCACCTCGGGGTGGGACGATCCGGCCCGGCTGGTCGCGGGGCTCGCGCACTTCGCGTTGACCACGGGCTGGTACGTCACGCCGCTGCTCGGCGCCGGTGTGCTCGCGGGGACGGTCGTCGCGCTGCGGCGCCGCTCGTCCTTCGACCTGCTGGTCGCGGTCGGCTGCGCCGCGGCGCTGTCGGCGGCGGCGCTCGCCTCGACGGCGGCCGTCGTCAGCGCCCAGTACGTCTTCTGCCTGCTGCCCTGGCTCGCGCTGCTGGCGACCGCGCCGCTGGACGTCCTGTGCGCCTCCGCGACCGGAACGGCCGGGCACGACCGCGGCCGGCGCACGGGGCCGGCGCTGGGCTATGCGGCGCTCCTCGTCCTGCCGGCCGTCGCCGGGCTGGCCCTCTACTTCGGCAAGTACGAGGGCGAGCGCCCGCGCTGGCGCGACGCCTACCGCTACGTCTGGAACGAGCGCGGTCCGGACGATCTCGTGCTGGGGGCCAACTCGCCGGTGGGGGAGTACTACCTCCATCCCGGCCACACCGCCCTGCGCACGCCGCGGCGCATCGTGCGCCACGACGGCTACACGTCGGAGATCCCGTTCGACTGGGTCCGCCACCCGCGCCGCACCTGGCTGATCGTTCAGCGCGAGCGCTTCGAGTCGTCGACGTGGTGGCCCGACGACCGCGCCAAGACGCTGGCGATGCTGCGCGAGCAGTTCCGGATGGTCGAGGCGTTCCCGCTGCAGGTGGGAACCCGCGACCTCTCGGTCTGGGTCTACGTCCGGGACTGAGCCGGACCCGCGCGCGGCGGCCGGCTACTCGTTGACGCGGCCCTGGAACTCGCCGTCCGCGGTGCGGATCTTGATCACGTCGCCGGCGGTGACGTGCAGCGGCACCTTGACGGCCATGCCGGTCTCGACGACGGCGTCCTTCTTGACGTTCGTCGCGGTGTTGCCCTTCACCGCGGGCTCGGCCTCGGTGACGGTCAGGTTCACGGTGGTCGGCAGCTCGACGCCGATCGGGACGTTGTTGTGGAACGTCACCTCGACGGCCGAGTTCTCGCGCACGTACCCCATCATGTCGCCGACGAACTCCTGGCTGAGCGGGAACTGCTCGTAGGACTCCGTGTCCATGAACACGTAGGAGCCGTCGCCCTCGCGGTAGAGGTACTCGCAGTTCTTGCGGTCCAGGTAGGCGACCTCGAGCGTGTCGCCCGAGGCCAGGCGCATGGCGTTCGCCTGGCCGGTCGTGAGGTTCTTGGTCTTGATGTTGATGATCGCGCGCAGGTTGCCCGGCGTGTGGTGGTGGAAGTCCGTGACGAGGAGCAGCTCGCCGTCCTTCTCGATCACCATTCCCTTGCGCAATTCGGTCGCTCGCGTGCTCATGTCGTCGTCTCGCCGCTTCGGTCGTCGTTTGCAGCCTGTCGGCTGGGTGTTCGGCTGAAGAGGATAGCAGTCGGTCGCGCGAGAGCCGACGGCTGCGCGGGCAGTTTTCGAGGCGCGGCGCAGCCGGCCTCAGAAGCTCTTGCGCTGGCTCGACGAGGGGATCTCGAGGGCCTTGCGGTACTTCGTGACGGTCCGGCGCGCGATCGAGATGTTGTCCAGCTCCTTGAGCTTGACCGCGAGCTGATCGTCGGAGAGCGGCGAACTCGTGTCCTCCTGGTCCACCAGCTCGGCGATGCGCTGCTTGATGCTGGCCTGGCTGGCCACCCCACCGGTGGAGCGCGGCGTGCCGCCCGTGAAGAAGAACTTCAGGGGATAGATGCCGCGCGAGGTCTGTGCGTGCTTGCCGGAGACGGCGCGGCTGACGGTCGAGATGTGCACGCCGACCTCGTCGGCGACCTCCTGCATGCGCAGGGGCGTGAGCCCGCGCACCCCGCGGTCGAGGAAGGAGCGCTGGCGGTCGAAGATCACGTTGGCGATGCGCTGCAGCGTGCTCTGTCGCTGCGCGATGGCGTCGATGAACCAGCGAGCGGACTCGACGCGCTTCTTCACCCACTCCTGCACGCCGTCCCCCTTGCGCGCCTCGCGCAGGAGGCGCTTGTACATCGGGTTCAGGGTCAGCTCGCGGCTGCGGTGGCGGGTGAGGCGCACCTCGTACTGTCCGTCGACCTCCTCGACCACGACGTCGGGGACGATCACCGCGGCCATGTCCTCGCCGTACTCGATCCCGGGACTCGGGTCGAGCGACCGGATCGTCTCCATGGCCGACTTGATCTCCTCGATGGAGCGACCCGTCGCCTTGGCGATCCGCGGCAGCCGGTTCGTGACGATGTCGTCGAGGTGCTGGTCGACCAGCGTGCGGGCCAGCAGGTCGTCGAACTCGAGGGCGTCGAGCTGCAGCAGCAGGCACTCCGCCAGTCCGTGGGCGCCGAGCGCCGGGTGCGTGGCGCGGCGGAGCTCGGTGAGGACCTCCTCGAGCTCCTCCAGCTGAACGTCCTCGACCGTGCAGCCGGCCGCGACGTCCTCCAGCGACTCCTCCAGGAACCCGCGGCCGTCGAGCGAGTAGATGAGGAACTCGGCGATCTCGCGCTGGCGCTCGTCGAAGTCCAGGAACGCGAGCTGCTCGATCAAGGCCTCCGCCAGGGTCGAGCCCGAGGCCGGCGTGTTCTGCATCGCCTCGTACTTGCGGTCCCCGTCGCCGTCGTCCGGCGCGGGCCGGGAGGACGACCCCTCGCCGAAGTCGCGCTCGTAGCGTTCCAGCTCCTCGAGCATGCTCTCGACGCCGCGCGTCTCCGCGTCGGTGGCCTCGGCG